>NZ_QSKB01000049.1:0-4164 GCF_003469085.1 Collinsella sp. AM29-10AC | reverse complement strand
GGCTCTGTTAGACCATAATTGACATATAGGTGATGCCACCGTGGTATAATTGAATTGTTAACCACGGCATTGGAGCAGGTATGAACGCCGAGGATCTGGTCGTCACCCTCAAGAAGAACATGGCGAAGCTAAGCAAGTCCGAGCGCCGCCGCGCAATCGAGTCGGTACGCGACGTCATCCGCGCCGCCATGTTCGACGATGCAGCGGGAACTAGCTACGAAATCCAGCGTTGCCCACGTTGCGGTTCGGTCGCTATCGTTAAAAAGGGCAAGTCCAGGAACGGTGAGCAGCGCTACCTCTGCCGCGACTGCGGCAGGACATTTTCAGACTCCACCGACCGGATCCTCGGCACGAGCAAGCTGCCCCGCGAGACCTGGATGGCCTATGCCGAGTGCTTCGTTCTCATGCTCCCTCTCCGCGAGTGCGCCGATCGCTGCGGTGTCTGCCTCAAGACCGCCTACACCATGCGCCACAGGCTCATCGAGTGCCTGAAGGAATATTCGCCCACGTTCCATGTGGGGCAGGGGCAGGCCTGCGAACTCGACGAAACATACTTCCCCGAGTCCTTCAAGGGCAACCATTCAAAGGGCTCCTTCACTCTGCCGAGAAAGGCTCGCCACCGCGGCAAGCAGGTCCATAAGCGCGGCCTCTCCCGCGAGCAAATCTGCGTCATGACGGGCATCAGTGACACGAACGCCACCTTCTTCGAGGTCTCGGGGCGCGGCGTGGTCTCGCGCAAGCGTGCGGCGGAGGCCCTTCGCCACCGTATCGGCGCAGGTGCGGTCGTCGCCACGGACAAAGCGACCGCATACATCGATGTGCTGTGCGACCTGAAGGTCGCCTCGCATGAGTCCTATGATTCCAAGGACCGCTCGGAGGGCACCATCAACCGCATCAACACCGTCCATTCGCTCCTCGACTCGTTCATGGCGCGCTTCAAGGGGGTATCCACCAAGCATCTCGGCACCTACCTCGACTGGTTCCGCTGGTGCCGTACCTTCATGGCGACCGACTCCCGCACAGCTGAGTCCACAGTCGCACGTCAGCTCGCCAACGGCATCTGCGCCACCCGCATCCGCGACATGTTCAACGTCCTGCCGCCCTATATGGACTACTGGGTCTCGAGGGCGGCATAGTCCGTTAAAATGGTGGCACCGTGGTATACACGAGAGATAGGAGCCGCCATGCCGTCGAACATACCAGCAACCACTATCAGGATCGAGCCGGAGGTAAAGAGGGAAGCGACCGCCATCCTCGACGAACTCGGTCTCTCCATGTCCACAGCGATGAATATGTTCCTCCGCGCGGTGATCCGCGAGGGCGGCATGCCGTTCGAGATGAAGGTAAATAAACCCAATGAATAATAAGGCGAAAAAGGCAATCTGTAGAAAAGAAGATTTGGGAAATGAAGCATCTGTTGAGCAGTTTTTTGTAGATAGGCTTCTGAAGCGCTTGGGCTGGTCAGACAGTCAAATTAAAACAAAGGAGAGCATTTCGGAGCTCAGCATAAACTTGGGCCGAAAAAAGATCCCTTATAAACCCGATTACGCTCTTTCGTATAGAAGAAAGGTGCGTTTTGTCATTGATGCCAAATCAACAAAGGAAAACCTAGATGATTGGGTCGGACAGTGCTCTAGCTATTGTCTTCTAATCAACCAGGGCTATAAAGACAATCCAGTCCAGTACTTCGTTATAACGAACGGTTTGAAAACCATGCTGTACAGATGGGATAGTCGAAATCCTGTTCTCACATTATCTCTATCTGATATGAATAAAGGGTCCAAAGCCTTCGACACCTTTGCAGAATACCTGTCACCGCAGTCTTTTAACGCGACTCATCCTGCTGGGCTCTCAAGCGAAACAAAAGAAGAGCGCATCGTACTGAAACAAATCGGACCTTCTGCGGTAAATAAACTATTCGGAAGTGCGCATTCCTATATCTATAAGCATGAACATCTCAGTTATGGGGCCGCTTTCACTGAATTTGTGAAGGTGATTTTCCTAAAAATGACCTCCGATAAAGAAGCGCATGAATGTAGCGAAGGATACGAAACGGATGAAGGCTATTCTGTACCTGTTTCACGAGCTAAATTTTCATCACAATGGATAAAAAAGGCCGAGGAAACGACTCCGAATCCCGTCAACACGATCCTCTTCGCTAAACTGGTAAAGAACTTCGAGGATCTGATCGCTCAAAAAAAGAAGAAGCGCATTTTTGAACCTAACGAGAAGATACGGTTGTCCGCCGGAACAATCAAAGAACTTGTTAAGCGATTTGAAGAAGTCGATCTCCATCTCATCGAAGACGACCTCAATGGTCGCATGTTCGAAACGTTTCTGAACGCAACTTTAAGAGGCAAATCACTTGGGCAGTATTTTACGCCGAGAAGTATTGTTGATATCGCTGTTGGCCTATCAGATCTGCATGTCGGTAGAAACATCTCTGATTGCTCGCAAATTATAGATGCATGTTGCGGCTCCGGCGGGTTCCTTATTGGAGCTCTAAATGGCATGTGGGAAAAAGTTGATTCCAATGCTTCTCTTTCTATGAAAGAGAAGCAGGAAATCAAGAAAAACATTGCTGAAAATTGCATATGGGGCATCGATGCAGCTAGGGATCCAGCTTTAGCACGCATTGCTCGTATGAATATGTTCCTTCATGGAGACGGCGGGAGCAAAATCTTCCAGTTAGATTCCCTAGATAAGAATATCACCGTAGAAGAAGACGCGGATTCGCTCGAACTTAGAAGCGAGAAAAAGGAGTTTCGAGATGCAATTTCCGGGCGTAACGGCTATTTCGATTTGGCGCTAACCAATCCACCGTTTGCTGCGGAGTATAAATGCTCCGAACCGTCTGATTTAGCCCTTCTCAAAGATTACTCCATCGCTCATCGTCCAGATGGGAATGGAATCTCGAGCTTGCGTGGGACCGTACGTTCAAGCGTTCTATTTATTGAGCGTTACTACGACATTCTAAAACCTGGCGGTTCTTTAATAACCGTGCTAGATGATGGAATACTTGGAGGTGAAGACACTTCTTACGTTAGGGATTGGATTAGAAGTCATTTCATTGTCAAGGCGGTTATATCGCTTCCCGGTGACGCATTCCAGCGCTCTCAGGCAAGGGTCAAGACGTCGCTGCTCTTCTTGCAGAAGAAGATCGATGCCGCCCAAGAACAGCCTCGAATCTATATGCGGTATTGTTCGTATGTGGGGCTAGATAGTCCCAACAGGGAGCGAGTTCTTCCGTCTGATGCAATTACAGCGCAAAAGGCGAAAGAGGAAATCACCGATATCGTTGATGGATATAAAGCATTTTTAGACGGCGATTCTGAAATTGCTCGACTTTATTCAGTTGATCCAAAACGTATAGAAAACCGAATGGATGTGAAAGCGACTCTTCTCGTTGCAGGCAGAAACGTCGAAAAATGGAACGAACGGGGTTTTAAGGTTCGCGCCGCCAAAGACATCGCTGAACCCATCTGGGCTTCCGGTGCCGCCTGTGAGGACCGAGCGGGTGACCTCTTTTGTACCAGAGGGGATAACAAGAGAAAGAAAGTTACCTTTGCAGTGGTTAAGTATGACGGAACGATTGCTGCGGGTGATGAATCTTACGCTGAGGATGTTAGTTATGAGTCGCTTTTTAAGTTAAAAAAGGACGACGTCGTTCTAAGTAACATCAACGCTGTTAATGGCGCTGTTGCCGTTGTTGATTCGAAAACAGCCGGTTTATACGTATCTTCTGAATATACCGTTATTCAGCCAAAAGACCCGTTGACTGTTTATACGCTATGGTCGCTAATCAGATCTGATACCGCCCGCTCAGATTTGATATTGCTTTCTACAGGTATTGGAAGGACGCGAATTTCTTGGGACGTTCTTAGCGAGCTAAAACTTCCGGTTCCCAATCTAAAAGCGATTCAGGTTATTCAAGAAAGAATGGAAGAACTAGCGGAAACCCGAAAGAAGGAGGCAGCGCTTCTTGAAGAGGTTAGCCAACTGGTTAACATTGATATCTGTAATTCAGACGAGCGTGCTTTGTCGGTTTTGACCGCGTTCAAACCACCGAAATAGACTAATGCCCGGGAGCAATTCGAATTGCTCCCGGGCATTATCGTCCCGGCTCGAAAAAGTGCTAAATGTCAATTCTGGTCTAACAGAGCC
>NZ_QSKB01000048.1:0-4488 GCF_003469085.1 Collinsella sp. AM29-10AC | reverse complement strand
GTACATGTACGGATGAATGTGGGAGGTGTTCGGATAAAGTCGATAATCAAGGTACCAATTTTTGGTATACGAATTTACCTGCGGTTTGCTGAAAGCTCTGACATGCGCTGTCGACTTCATTAAAATCGATTGCCGATCAAGTCTTCCTATATATGCGAGCCCTGAGAAACTGCGCTGTGAACCTGAGACTGCTATCGATCGGCCCGGTGCACCGGGCCGCTGTCCTCGAGCCGGCATCAGCTTGCCGGTCTCAAAACGTATACTTGATTTAAGGCGGAGTGGAATGTGGGCGCGCAAGGAGATGCGGAATCGATGAGAGCCTCAAAAAAAATTACTGCAGTGTTATCATCTTTCATCCTCTCTATTCTTCCATTTCTGATTCTATGGGCGGCTTGGTCAGTCCTCCCTGATACAATTCCCGCTCATTGGAGTGGGGGTGTGGTTGATCGATGGGGTAATAAGCTTGAATTGCTGGTTGTTCCGCTGTTTTCCCTGATTGGTTCTATTGCAATTTCTGTGTACCTTATTGTTTCCACGCGGCGAAGAGAGTTCGCGGATTTCTCTGTTCGAATGCGACGGGACTTTGTTGCGTGCTATATTTCTAGTCTTCTTTTATCGACAACCTGCTCAGTGATAATTGCCGTTTGGGTTCAGTTGATTCTTACGCAAAGCACTGCGGTTGATGGGGGGCTTGGACTATCGATCCTGTATTCCCTTCCCGGGCTATATGTGATCTTGTGCGCTTTGCCGCCTTTTTATGCGAGCGGCGAGAGCAAAAAGGCAGAGCGCCTGATAACAGTTCTTATTGGCGGCGCGGAGATTGTTCTTTGTGGAATAGTGCTTGAAGGTTCGGCTGCCTCTTATGCGATGATTGGACTGATGATTCTGTTCTGTGCGTTTGAGATTGTGTCACTGGTAAGGGATAGCCGGTCCTTATGAGTTGAATTACGCGCGTGCGGATATAAAGGGTGGCATGTTAAATTTGTTGAAAACTCTGACATGCGCTGCCGACTTCATTAAAATCGATTGCCAATCAAGTCTTCCTATATATGCGAGCCCTGAGAAGCTGCGCTGTGAACCTGAGACCGCTATCGATCGGCCCGGTGCACCGGACCGCTGTCCTCGAGCCGGCATCAGCTTGCCGGTCTCAAAACGTATGCCGTCCGGTACGACCAACAGCCGAGTCTTGCGCCCAGTTCGAGCAGCGCCAGAGCCCCGTGCCGGAACCCACGCAGCCGATGGCAGGGGAATTCAGCCGCGGCCATCGAGGAGCCGACCCAGGGACGGCGCCCCCAGTCCTCGAAAGATTTCCACCGCCCCCTACAGGCCTGGATTGATTTAACAGTTGATTTAATCTGGCTGAACAAGCCGAGCATGGGCCGGTTGACAAAATGTAAGGTAAAATAGCAGATACGACCGTACGCCGGTGCGGGGTTCGGGTGATGTGATAGAAAGTAATACACGTATTACATCTAACCGGGAGGTGCATCATGGCAACCGCCACCGCAGCCCTGAGAACCCCCGAGGACCTCGCGAACAGGTACGACCGCCTGGCGAAGTCGACGGGCCGCACGAAAACCTTCTACATGACGGAGGCGCTTGCCGCAGAGATAGGCAGGCTCGAATACGAGTACGGCCTCATGAATTATCCGGGAAGCGTTTGGTTGCGAGGTATGCCAGTGTGAGGGCCTGATTCGTCAGGCCCCGCACAGGGGGACCGCGATGGTGGCCACCGCGCCGCCCGAGGGGCTGTTGGCGAGCGAGACGGAGCCCCCGTGGGCGCTCGCGGCCTCGGAGGCGACGTGGAGGCCGAGCCCGTAATGGCGGCCTCCGTCGCGCGAGGAGCGAGAGGAGTCGTCTGTGAAGAGGCGCTCGCAGCCGCGTTCGAGGGCGGCGGGAGAAAAGCCCGGTCCGTCATCGGCGACCTCGATGACGAGGTATCCACCAGCGACGTCGCAGGAGACCACCACGCGCGAGCGCGCGTGCTCGGCGGCGTTGGCCACGAGGTTCGCGGCGGCTCGCGCCAGGGTGGTTCGTTCGAGTGGGGCCTCAGGCGCGCCCGCGACAGCGGGGCCCGTGGCTGCGTCGAGCGTCACGCCTCGCGCCCGGGCGATCTGGGCGGCCTCGGCGAGGACCTGCTCGCAGAGCTCGGCCGGCCGCATGGGGGCCCTCTCCGCCCCGCCGGACCCGCGCGAGGCCTCGATGAGCAGGCGCACGTAGCCGTCGAGCCTTTCGACACTGCCGGCTATGTCGCGCGCGGCGGCCGCGAGGTCGGCGTCTTTCTCGTCTTCCAGCTCCTCCGCCACGAAGTCGGCGTTGGCGCGCAGCACGGTGAGCGGCGTCTTGAGATCGTGGGCGAGCGACGCCACCTGCTCGCGCTGCCCCCGCTCCGCGGCCCAGCGGGCCTCGAGCGACTCGGCGAGGGAGGCCCGCATGGCGTCCATCGCGGCGAGGACGTCGTTCACCTCGCGCACGTTGGTGCTGCCGACCGCGAAGTCGAGCTCCCCCGCGCCGACGCGCCCCGCCGCCTCCGCGAGCGGCGCCATCTTGCGCGAGATCACGCGGCTCGCGCGGCGCGCCACGAGCGCGAGCGCGAGCGCGCTTCCCGCCGCGACGCCGACGAGCATGAGGTTCTGCGGGTTGGGAAGCAGGCCGGCGAGATCGCGCGAGACCCACTGCGGCAGGTACTCGCTGACGAGCGCGCATGCCCCGCCGTCCTTGAGCGGGAACGCGGCGTAGGTGAGGCCCGAGCCCCCGCCCTCGATCTCCACTGTGCCCGGATCAGCGGCGAGTGCCGTACGGGCCATTTCCGTCGCGTCCTCGAGCCGCGTGCCCTCGAGGTCTGTCATCAGCACGTATCCGTCCTTGTTCAGGATGAGGTAGCGGTACGCCGTCGGCACGTCCTGCTGCCCGCAGACGCCGTCGCGTGCCAGGCCCTCCGCGACCTCGCGTGCATTGGCCGGCCCCCAGCTTGCCTCGTAGACGAAGCCCACATTGATCGCCGCGGAGAGCGCCATGAACGAGGCGAGCCACGCCGTGGCGACCGCCGCGAACGCGTAGGCGAAGTAGCGCGCGATGACGAAGGAGAGCGGCATGCCCCCGCGACCTCGCGCCCCGGTCCTCAGAGCTGCCACTTGTACCCCATCCCCCAGACGGTCGCGATCGGATCGGCGCCGGCCTCGGAGAGTTTCCTCCGGGCGCGGCTGACCTGCATGGATATGGCCGCGTCGTCGGCGTCGCTCTCCCAGCCGAGCACCGCCTCGCGTATCTGCGCGCGGCTCATGACCTGCCCGGGGTGGCGCGCGAGGTACTCGCAGATGGCGTACTCGGTGGGAGTGAGCGGCACGGTCTCGCCGCCCACGGCGAGGTCGCGCGCCCCGAGGTCGATCCGCACCTCCCCGAAGGAGAGGGCGTGCGAGCGCGGCCGGCGCTCACGGCGTAGATGGGCCGCGACCTTGGCGCGCAGTTCCGCGGCCCCGAAGGGCTTGCGGACGTAGTCGTCGGCGCCCAGGCCGTAGGCGGCCACGGCGTCCTCCTCGGCCACGCGCGCGGTCAGGAAGACGATGGGCCCGTCGAAGTCCGGGCGGATCTGCCGCACGAGCTCGAAGCCGTCGAGCCCCGGCATCATGACGTCGCAGAGCACGAGGTCGAAGCGCGAGAGGTCCATCCCCGGGACTGTCGTCGGGTCGGCCGCCCTGACGACCTCATGGCCGTCGCGGCCGAGGACGCGCGCGAGCGCGTCGAGGATCGCCCGTTCATCATCCACTGCCAGTATCCTCGCCATGTTCGACCTCCTGAAACTCTCGTCGGAATTGTACTAGCGCCGCACTCAGCGGTCCAGAGCCCTGCGCGCAGCCGCGGGCGCCTCGGCCGCGTCGCACGCGTGGTAGCGCACGCCCGAGCCGCCGCGCGCCTCGATCTCGAGCCAGCCCTCGCCGTCCGACTCCCGCCCGAAGAAGATGAGCTGGAGCTCTCGGACATTGCCCCTGTCGTCCGCAGCGTCGAGCAGGGCATTCCCACCCAGGACGAGCGCTGCGGAGAGGAGGACGAGCATGGCGGCGAGCGCCTTCCTACGCATCTGCCCTCCCGTCCTCGAAGCGGCAGAACCAGGCGAGAAGGACGGCGGCGGCTGCCAGGGTGAGCGCGAGGCCAGCGAGCGCAGTCGTGAGGAGAGGGCCCGCCGCGCGTGCGGCGTCGATGAAGGCCTCCACCACGAGCGACCCCAGGCGCGCGGGCCAGGCGAGCGGCACCCAGCCCAGGGGCGTCGCCAGGGCACCGGTGAGCTCGCCGGTCATGAGGCCGTGTGCAAGTCCGCCCACCGAGAAGAACGCGAGGAGCGTCCCCGCCGCGCCGCCGCCGATGGCGGCGTTGCGGCCGAGGCGCAGGGCCACGCCGAGCCCCAGCGCGTAGAGGGGCAAGCTGCCCAGCACGATGCCCGCCCAGGCGGCCGCAAGCGGAGCGGGCCCGAGCGGCAGGCGTCCGGCGACG
>NZ_QSKB01000047.1:0-6153 GCF_003469085.1 Collinsella sp. AM29-10AC | reverse complement strand
GCGGGAATGGCCTATTTGCTCAATGTGTTCGGCTGAGATCGGAAATCAACCCCTGATTTTATGGCAAACGGT
The DNA here is from genome assembly GCF_003469085.1 of Collinsella sp. AM29-10AC. NCBI lineage: Bacteria > Bacillati > Actinomycetota > Coriobacteriia > Coriobacteriales > Coriobacteriaceae > Collinsella > Collinsella sp. AM29-10AC. Next base: position 6,081 of record NZ_QSKB01000047.1, on the reverse strand, counting down.
AGGGGTAAAAAGAATGGGCCTCGTGACTCAAGATCGCGAGGCCCATGTTCGTTCGCTGTAGTAATAAATTAGTAGCGTACGAAGATGTAGTTGTTGTTCATACCGGCTGCGACGGAGCTGATGATAACGCCCGTTTTGTAGTCGGAAGCATGGATCATCTGGCCATTACCGATATAGATGCCGGTATGGTAGGAGTTAACCACAACATCGCCGGGTTGCGGATCGGACACACGGGTCCAACCCATGAAAGTGCCGGTGGTGCCCAGACGGCAGTAGCGGCCCGTGAGGCAATAGCTTACAAAGCCGGAGCAGTCAAAGCTGTTCGGTCCAATGCCGCCCCAAGAATAAGCGCAACCCAGCTTGCTATAAGCGCGAGAAACAACGGTACCGCCGTCAACGGACTGGCTCGGTGCGGAAGGCGTCGGAGTCGGAGCGGGCGTCACGGGCTGCGGCGTGGGGGCAGGAGCGGGCGCGGGCGCAGGCGTGTTGCCGCCGCCGTTGTTGGTCGTACCGCCACCATTGTTGGTGTTCTCGGTCGTACCGGCGGTGTCGTTGCTCACCGTGGCCTTTTCGGCGGTGCTGGCATTAATGCCAGCCTGCAGCGCAGCGTTGGCCTCGGCCTCGGCAGCAAGCTCGGCCTGCAGCTGTGAATCCAGGAAGTTCACGACATTCTGGGCCTCAGCCTGCTGGGCATTGAGCTCGTCGACTTTCTTCTGCGTCGCGGCGACGTTCTTCTCCTGCTCGGCCTGCTTATCGGTGAGCTGCTGCTTAAGGTCCTTGACCTCTTGGATGGTCTGGGCCTGCTTGTCGGACACCTTGCCGTAGTAGAACAGACGGTTGAGCATATCGCCCAGATCGTCGACACCCGTCAGGACCTGAAGGAGACTCAGGCCGCCGGTCTTGTACTCACCGGCAACGTAGCTCGAAAGCTTTGCCTGGCCTTCGGCGATCTCTTGCTGCTTTTGCGTAATCTCGCCTGCAGTCTGATCAAGCTCCTGCGTCTGTGCGGAGAGTTCATCGTGAATTTGCTGGGTTTGCGTGCCGATCTGCTCGAGTTTAGTACGAGCAGCGGCAAGGTCGGATGCGGTATCGGCGTAGGCCGGAGCCACGAGGCCCAGGCCCAAAACACAAGCGAGGGTTGCCGTAGCAGCGCAGCGTGCCATGTTTCTGTGCGTGTTTGCTGTGCGCATGTAGCTTCCTTTCCAGTAACTAAGGGTAACGGCTAGTCCACCGTCACCAGGCTAAAGAGCTCAACATCGTCGTCAGTCGGCGTGAGCTTCTTGCGCGGGTTGAGAAACGCAAGCTCAAGGATACAACCGTAGCCCACAAGCTTTGCGCCCATATCACGCACCAGTTTACCTGTTGCCTCGACGGTTCCGCCCGTCGCGACCAAGTCGTCCAGAATCAACACGGTATCTTTAGAGCTGATGGCATCGGCGTGAATCTCGATAGAATCCGTTCCATACTCGAGCTCGTAGCTCTCGCTTATCGTCTTGCGCGGCAGTTTGCCGGGCTTACGTGCGGGTACAAAGCCGGCACCTAGGGCGACGGCCACGGGCACACCGACCATAAAGCCGCGGGCCTCGGGTCCTACGACCTTGGTAATGCCCATATCGGCAAAATGCTCGGCAAGGGCATCCACCATGGCCCTCAGGGCCTCGGGATTGCCAAAGAGCGGTGTGATGTCCTTAAAGACGACTCCGGGCTCGGGATAGTCGGGGATATCGACGATATGAGATTCGAAGTCGTACATGGCGTGACCTTTCATGGATTGCCGGGTGGACGGCGATTATTTACCCGTGTTAGCAGACGGGTTATGCGAGGGGACGACGACCTTGGACGGTTGCACGAGCGACTCCTCGTGCGCGGCAACCGCGGGGACGCTTGCCCCATCGCTTTTAGCCTTGGTGGATTCGGAACGTGCAATCTCCTCATCGAGTGCATCAATGTCGGCGTCCTCGACCACGGCGTTGAGCGACTCAAAGACACGGTTCTTAAGGAGCGCGGTATGCACACCCTCGGTGAGGTCGTGCAGCTTCTTAAAAGCGCGCTCGAGCTTGGCGTCGCGCTCATCATCAGAGGTATCCATGCCGAGCATGCTCACGAGAACCTGCTCAAACATCGAAGACTCGCGGTTTGCCGACGATACGTACTGACGCAGGTTGCGCGGCTCAATGTGGAAGCGCGACAGCTCCGAGCAGTAGCGGATAATCGGGAAATCTCTGCCATCGACGAGCTCTCGGTTCTGCGGGCTCTTGATGATGCGGATAAGATCGTTCTCGGCAAGGGAGCGGATAAACGAAATCTCAACACCGAGCATGTCGGGGATCGTCTCGATGGGGTGCAGCTTTTGCTTGGTCTCCTTGGGCTCCGTCTTAAGCGGAACATCGGACAGAAGACCCACCTCGTAAGCCAAAGTGGACAGGTCCGTTGCGTTTTCCAAGCGCTGCTTAATGACGTTGAGCGGCATGTAGCGGGTCTTCTGCAGGTGCAGGATGACCTCGAGACGGTCAACGTCTTCCTTGGAGTACTGGCGATACCCCTTAGGCGTTCGATGAGGGGTGATGAGCCCCTCATCTTCTAGAAATCTAATTTTTGAGTTCGATAGATCGGGGTATGCGCCTCGAAGTAGATTGACGACTTGGCCGATACTCAGATAGTTGCGTTCGGCCATGCCCTACTCACCGGTTTCGATGCGCTCCGGCGTGCTCTCGTGGTAGATGAGCGTAAACGTACCGATCTGGACGGAAGAACCATCGTGCAGCGGGGCCGCGTTGACAATGGCGCCGTCGACCCAGGTGCCATTGAGCGAGCCCAGGTCCTCAATGCGAGCGCCGAGGCCCTCGCGAATAATGCGCGCGTGGCTACGCGAAACGGTCATGTCATTGAGGAAGATGCCGTTCGCAGGATCGCGGCCGATGGTGGTCACGTCGTCCTCGAGCTCAAAGGCGGCACCAGTCTGCGGACCCTTGACGATGGACAGAACGGGTGCGGTGATGCGCACGTTGGCCATGAGGTCGGGAACGGTGACGTCGCTTGAAGGCACGCGGAATACGCAGGTAGCGTCAGCAGTCTTATCATTCTGAGGCATATTGTTAACCATGTTGTCCATGACAACCCCTAACTTATCGCGGACGTGCCGCAAATAATGAACCGTACGTAATCATACCCCAACGAATCAGTCTTCGATTTCAGGGTTCAGAAAGTCGATGTCCTCGTCCTCGGGATGCGTGAGAGCCTGTTTAATGGCCACTCCGCCCTTAATGGAATAGATGACAGCCGTGAGCATGGAGAAGATCACGCCGCCGTACACAAAGAAGATGCCGAGGGGCACCGAGCTTCCGTTGAGGCCCGGGAAGGCCGTAAGGGTTGAAGGTAAAAGATGCAGGCCGTCAATAACGGGGAACCCGAGCAGCATGAGCGAGAAGCCGGTCATGAGCAGTGCAGTGGCAATCTTTCCGGGAAAGACGACATCGATGGGGCGACGGTGATAATGACGCACGATAAGCGTGCCGATGCCCAGATAGATGTCGCGGCCAATAATGAGCACGCAGACCCAGATGGGCAGCTCTCCGCGGACCACCAGCCCAAGTACGCCGGTGAACAGCAGCGCACGGTCGCAGATGGGATCCATGACCTTGCCGAGCCACGAGACCGTCTTGGTCATGCGGGCGATCTGACCGTCCATCCAGTCGGTAGAGGCGGCAACGGCGTAGATAACGATGGCGATGACGCGGTTGTTATCCGTCACAAACAGGTACAGAAATACCAGGGTGAGGATCAGGCGCGTAAAGGTGATGAAATTGGAGATCGTAAAGATCTTATTCGACGGGTAATCGGAAGTGCCGATAAGCTCCTTTTTGATCTTCTTTTTGATGCCCACAGGACTCCCCCGCTGGTTAACGACAAAACTTTCGATACTATACCCGTTCCGGCGATGTCTATCCAGCGTATGCATAGAGAGTCCAGACATATGGAGGATGCTACTGGGTTGTGCGGGATTCTGCATTTGTGTACATCAGCCTCCAAATATGACATTTTTCGGCATCTTTGATGGCTGATGTACACGTTTTGATTCGGTGATTACATCGATCGGGAAAGTTGTTGCCTTAAGCAAATTAATCATGATGTGCGGGTCGAGAAGGGTTGGCGCCAAAAGAGCCCAACGGCCGTTACGGCTTCGTTAGAAACGCGCCCCACCATGGATGGTGAACCCGAAAGGTAAGGCGCGCGGGCACGGTGACTCGGCCCGCGCTCCCGGAAGAGAAAGGATAAACCCATGGGTTACATGCTCGAGACGCGTGGGCTCACCAAGCGCTTCGGCCGCGGCGACCAGGCGCAGGACGCCGTGGCCGATGTGAGCCTTCATATCCGCGAGGGCGAGGTGTACGGGCTGCTCGGTCCCAACGGCGCCGGCAAGTCGACAACGCTCAAGATGATCTGCGGGATGCTGCGGCCGACGGCCGGGGAGATCCTCTTTGCCGGGCACGCCTGGCGCCGCGAGGACCTCTACGCAATCGGCAGCCTCATCGAGGAGGCGCCGCTCTACCCCAACCTCACCGCGCGAGAGAACCTGCGCGTGCGCACCACGCTGCTGGGCCTTCCCGAGAGCCGCATAGATGAGGTGCTCGCCGCCGTGGACCTCGCGGACACCGGGAAGAAGCGCGCCGGGCGCTTCTCGATGGGCATGCGGCAGCGCCTGGGGCTCGCACTGGCGCTGATCGCCCGGCCACGCCTGCTCGTGCTCGACGAGCCCACCAACGGCCTCGACCCCATCGGCATCGAGGAGCTGCGCGACCAGATCCGCGGCTTCGCGGCGGCGGGTACGACGGTGATCGTCTCGAGCCACATCCTCTCCGAGGTGCAGCAGATGGCGGACACCATCGGCATCATCTGCGGGGGGCGCCTCGCCTACGAGGATGCGCTTCGTCCCGGACAGGACCTCGAGGAACTCTTCATGAGCTTCTGCCGGGAAGGGCGACGAGCGCGCGGGGAGGTGGCGGCATGACGGGTGAGAAAGGCGGCCTGCTCGCGGGCCTGCGCGCCGAGGCCCTGAAGTCGCGCCACGCGGCACCGGTTCGCCTGGCCGTGCTCATGGCGCTGCCGATGCCGCTGCTCGGCGCGATGCCCTACCGGGGCGTGCAGATCTTTAGCGCGTGGAACTACTGGTACGCGCTCTTCCTGCCCGTGTCTCTATCGCTTGTGGTGGCGTGCGTCGCGCGGGCGGACGCTCGCACGCGGATGCGGGGGCTTCTGGGCCTGGGCTTCCCGCTCGGGCGAGCCTGGTGGGCTAAGGCGCTCTGGTGCCTCGCTCTTTGCACGCTCTCGAACCTCGTGGTCTTCGGCATCTACCTCGCGGGATCGGCGTTCTCCTCGCAGGGTCTCACGGCCGCGGGCACGCTCACGATGCTCCTCTGCGCGCTCGCCAACACGGTGACCGCGGCGTGGATGATCCCCGCAGGGCTCTTCCTCACGGCGCGGCTCGGCATGCTCGCGGGCATCTTCTGCCCGCTCGCCGCGCAACTCGTAGGTGGGTTCGCCTGGTCGTTGGTGCCGCTGCCGCAGCTCTTTCCGCCGTCGGCGAACATGGTCATCCCCACGAGCTTCATCCCCGTGCTGCCGAGCGGCGAGCCGCTCGCGGCGGACATGGCGCTCGGCGGGGCGCTCATGGCGGACGGCATGCTCACGCTGGCGGGCCTTGCGGTCTGCGCGCTCGCGTTCGCCGCGCTCACGGCGGCGGGCGCGGCCTGGTTCGCGCGCTCCGAGGAGAGGTGATGGCCATGACACGACTCTCCGACCCGACGCCGCGCATGACTCTCCCGCGGGCCCTGCTCTCCGAGGCCCTGCGCCTGGCGCGCTCCCCGCTCGCGGCGGTGCACCTCGCCTGCGGCCTGGCGGCCGGTCTTGCCTGCGGCGAGTACTTCTCCGTAACCCGATGGGACCCGGCGCTGGGCGCGGACGCCTACGCCCAGTTCCTCGGCGCCCTCATGCCGCTCATGTCCGCCATCGTCTGCGGGCTCGCCGTGGACGAGGAGCGCGCTGCCGGGCGCCTCACCAACCTCACGGCGGTCCCCTCGCGAG
>NZ_QSKB01000046.1:0-6513 GCF_003469085.1 Collinsella sp. AM29-10AC | reverse complement strand
CCTTGATCTCCTGCACGAACGGCACGATGCGCGGAATCAGCGGGATCGGCTGGTCGAGGACGTAGTAGAGGTGGAAGCCCGTGCCCGAGTTCACGAGGAAGGTCGGCTGGGGAAGGGACACCCATTTGTCCGCGGCGAACTTCGGGTCGCGTCCGTTGCGGAACTGCTTCAGCATGTTCTTCAATTCCTGCACGCCGACGCCGTCGAGGTCGATCGCGAAGGCGTGCAGGAACCGGGCGTTCTCCGCGACGCGGCTCTTGCCGAAAAACGACACGGGCGCACAGAAGACGGACTCGTTCTTCCGATTCGAGTCGACAACGCGCTCCATCACGCCGTCGAGGTCGTCGGTCAACGTGAACCGCTCAACCACGGGAACGTCGCGCTTGCGGCCCGTCTTGGTCTTGACCGTCTTGGTCCTGTTGGTGATCTGGATTGCGATGCCGTTGGGGTGGCCGCCGCCCTGCTCGTGCCACGGGACCTCCTCACCGCGGGGCTGCAGAAAGCCCTCGGGGAAGATGGTCCGCCAGAAGTCGTACGGGCTGACCCATTCCCAGGACGGATAGTCGGACAGAAGGATGTCATTCTTCTCGATGTAGGCATGGCGCTGGGCTGCCCACCAGGCGTCATCATGCTCCGGTTTCTTCCTACGATCTGCCACTGAACACCACCCCACATACCAGCCGCCCCCGAGGGGTAAGGCCCTGCCTTTACAGGACGTATATTATCAATATATTTATTGTACACCCCTGCGGCCATCTGTATAACGTGTTTTACACTTATACGGCGAATGGTGTGCTAGAATGTATAACGTGTTATACAGATGATTGGGAGGTGCACCGTGGCAACTGCTACCGCGGCATTGAGGATGCCCGAGGACTTGGCAATCAGGTACGACCGTTTGGCGAAATCAACGGGACGCACGAAGACTTTCTACATGACAGAAGCGCTCGCTGCCGAGATTGACAGGCTTGAATACGAGTACGGCTTAATGAAGAAGGTCGAGGATTATAGGGCCGGCAGGCTTGAGACCGTGACGCTCGACGAGCTGGAGGAAAGCCTTGGCTTGGCGGATTGAGATCGACAAGGACGTCCAGCGTTCGATGAAGAAGCTGGACAAGCAGATCGCCAAGAGGATCGTGGCGAAACTTCATGAGATTTCACAGCTCGAAGACCCGAGAAGCATGGGAAAGGGATTGACCGAGAACAAATCAGGTCTCTGGCGCTATCGGGTCGGCGACTATCGGATAGTTGTCGATATCGAGGACGATGTTCTCGTCATCCTTGTTGTCGATGTTGACCACCGAAGCAGGGTCTACAGGACTCGCAGGTAGGCTGGTCGACACTGCTGACGCAACGGGGAGGGTTTTGACCCTCCCCGTTTTTTTACGCTTGCCACCACGGACGCCCGTCGTACGGACGACCGTCGGGCAGCCTGTCGTACTCGCGCGGCCCCGTCTCCAGCAGCATCTTGGCGCGGTCGGGGTCATAGCGCACATCCCAGGCATGACAGTAATACCATGCGGAATTGCCTCCATACCGGGTGAGCCGCCACCGCGCCTCAGCGATGGGTACGAACCCCAGCGCGCACCACTGGAAGGCCGTGTGGTCGCGGCGGCCCTCCTGCAAGGTTTCCTCGTCGATGTGAGCCCTCCAACAATCGAGAAGGTCTTTGCGATGCTGTTCCGCGCGGGCGGCGCTCTCGATGCGCTCGCGCTCCTCGGCCTCGCGCTTCGCCTTGGCGTCGGTGCGGCGCTTGCGATTGACGGACTCGACGTCCTTTTTCGCCCAGGGGCGCGTCTGCTCGATGTTGTAGAACATCGCGGTCGTGTTTCCGTTCGGGGAGCGCCAAGTGCGCTCCACGCCCTTTCCGAGCTGGCCTTTCTTGACATGGCGGTGCTTCTTCTCCCACTGTGCCGCGGTACGCAGCTCGACGCCGTCGACCTCAATCATGGCGGCTCACCTCCAGCCCTTCAGGCAGATCGCAGTCGAGATACACGCGGACATACCTGCTCTCGGCGCGGTTCGGGTACTCACGGGAACGCTCCAACACGCACCCCGCCGCCTGCATCGCGTCGGCGATGCGCTGAACCTCGTCGGGCAGGCCCTCAAGACGAACCCTGACCATGACAACCTCCTTGCCTTTTGAACCCTGCGCCACGTCCTGTGGCGCAGCCTAATCGTAGGGCTCAGAAAAAGTCCGAAAAAGTCTAGTTATCGCAGGTCAGACGTGCCATCGCGCGAGCGCACATGCACGCGATATATAGTCGCGCGAGGGCTTCAAAATATTTTTTCCGCACCAGCGGCGGCAGCCGCGAACGATCGGGATGCCGCCGCGGTCGGCCGTGGCCAAAGCAGCCGCCAAGGTAGCTGAAGCTACCGTCCGGCGGCTAGTGCTTGGGCTTGTGGCCGCGGGGGCGGTTCTGCCCGGGCCGCGGCGGTTCGGGCTTGCGCGGCGAGGTGTCCTCGCCCGCGAGACGCGCCCGCTCGTCGGCGAGCCTCATGCGGTCCGCGGCGAGCTCGGTCGCCTTGATCAGGTTGCTGGACATCATGAGCGCCGTGCCGCCGCGCTGCAGGTGGCGCATCTTGAGGTCAAGTGCGGCAATTTGCTCGTCAAGCTGAGCGATCATCTCCGCGCGGGTATCGACCTGATCCGCGGCGGCCATGGCCACGCGGCGCTGGGCATCGGCGGCCGCGGCGGCGGTGGCCATGGCCACGCGGCGGCGCTTGGCCAGCGCGCCCCTGTGCCTGCCCTGGGCGCGACCGCGCTTGGCCTTCTCGATGCGGCCGCGCTGACGCTCGAGCTCCGCGACCTCCCGTTGCAGCTGCTCGAGGGCGGCGCCCTCCTGCTGCAGCTCTGCGCGAAGGACCCGCAGGCGGGCGTTGCGGTCGCGTATCTCTTTATTCAGCTTGACGCGATCGGCGTGCCCGATTAGCCCGGTGCCGCCCTCATGCACGGTCGGCTGCTCATCCAGCCCTCTATCTTTATTGCTGCGATGGTCGATAACCTGCGCCGTGGTTCCCGTTGCGGCGGCGTGTGCCGCGAGGTGCCTGTTGGCGATCTCTGCCCAGGCCGCGCGGACGGCCGTGAGTTCGGCGCTACCGACGTCGCGCGCGGCCTGACCCGAGATACGGTGCATCTGCACTGGCCTCTTACTCGTGCGGTCCTTCGTACCCAGGCCCTCGGCCTTCGCCTGCTTCATTGTCAGGCGGCGGCCATCCTTGAAGTTATATATCTTCTCCCAGCCATCTGCCTTGGCTGCCTTCCAATCGGTTGCGCGGATGGGTGCCTGCTGCCCATGTGCATCCTGGCACAGGTACCAGCACTGCCCCTTCTCGGCCTTGGTCCTCTGGATGAAGCCCTGAGCGCTAATGTCGAGCGCGGATACGAGGACGTGAGCGTGGGGGTTCCCGCCGCGGCCGTCATCATGTATCGCCCAGTCGCACGCCTTCGCGGGGAACATCCCGCAGAAGTCGCGCACGCAGGCGCGGCGGCCGGCGGCATCGAGCTCGATCGGCAACGCAAACTCATAGCGCAGCGCGACGAGCTCGTTGCCGCCGCCGCCCTCGGCCCATGCCCGCTCGGCCTCGTTCCAGAGCTCGCCGCGCCCGATGGGCAGCACGCCACCGGGCAGAGACAGACCCTCCTCGACGACGCGTTCCTTCCTGGCATAGTCGCAGAGCTGCCCCGACTGCTCTTCCACAAGCGCCTGGCCCGACTGGTACGCGGCCTTCCTGACCGCGCCCGCCCCGGTGGCGGGCGAGCAGCCGCGGTAGTTCAGATGGAAGATGGCCATGCGAGTTCCTTTCAGGCAAGGGGCGCAGATGCGCCCCGCGCAGCGGCGCGGAGTGCCGTGAGCCGCGGTCGGCGAACGGTGCCCGCGGCGCTGAGCGCAAGGGAGCGCAGCGACCGCGCAGCCCGACCCCGTAGACGTGAGCCGTCTCAGGCGAACGGCTTCGGGGTCGGGCGTAGGGCCGTCTGCCAAGACCGCACGCAGTGCAGGACTTTTGACGCATCGCGGCAAAAGTACTGCCAAGTGCGCACTACCTCTGGTAGTGATATACCCAGCTCGCGAAATTTTACCGTGAGTATGGGTATATTTTGCTGCAAAGACAAAACGCCAACGAGCAAGGAAGGGCGGTCATTTATGACGGCATCCATCGACGAGCAGATTGCACGGAAGAGGGCCGCGGCCGACAAGCAGGCAGCTCGCGCCGCCGCGCTGAAGAAGGAGCTGAGGGACCTCGAGAAGAAGAAGGCCGCGGCCGAGCGGAAGGCCCGCACGCACCGCTTGGTCGAGGTCGGCGCGATCCTCGAGCAGACCGCTGGCATGACCTTCGACACCGAGGAAAGCCGCCGCGCCCTGTCCGTCGCGCTGACCGAACAGCTGCGGTACACGGACGGCACGCCGTTCACCCGCGGCAGCCAAATCGCCGAGGCCGTCGGCAGGCTGCTGGGGGATCAGAAATGAACGTCACCATCACTTTTAAAAACAAGGTCGAGAGCTACTACACCCGCGCCGACGGATCGGCGGCGCTGAGCAAGGACGTCCTCGAGCTCACCGCCGACGGCTCGGCGGCGGTGCTCTGGAGCCGCCTCGAGTTCGACAGGGGCGGCGGTGATGACGGGACCAAGCCCCGCACCGAAAGAGGCTTCAGCCGCGAGGTGCTGCGCCTGCCGCCCGCCGCGGCGGTCGGCCCCGGCGGCAGCCTGGATGAGTTCTGGGATCGCGCCAACCAGTACTGCGGCGTGGCCGAGGTCGAGATCGACGGCAAGCTCGTGTACCCGTTCTGACCCTGCCGCCGCGATGAAAACCGAAGAGCCCCGCGGCCCATCGAAGGGGCCGCGGGGCTCCCGCTATTCTCCCCCTGGGCCGAGCAGCTTCATGGCCATGCGGCCGCGACGCCACCACGGCGTCGCGGCGATCGCCTGCTGGCGTTCGGCGAGCGATGCGAGCTTTCCGGCGAGCTCCGCGACCCTGGCGTTGGCTTCGGCGAGCTGTGCCTTGGCCTCGGCCTCGGCGCGGGCGGCGCGGTCGCGCTCGGCCGCAAGGGCCTCCATCAGCTCGGCGTTGCGGGACCGCTCGATTTCCAGTTGGGCGGCCAGGGAGTCGGCCAGGGAGTCCGGGACGGGCGCCGCGGCCGCTGGCTGGCGGGACGGTTTCTCGGGGTTCTTCAGCGCATCGGCGATAGCCGCCGCGGCGAAGTCATCGAGGAAATCGGTGTTCCCGTTTCGGGAAACGTGGTTTCCCAGTCCCAGTTTCCCGATGTAGTTAGCTATTGTTCGCTTGGAAACTCCCAGCTCAGACGCTATTTCACGCTTCGTTATGCCCATTGGTCAACCTATCGTCAATCGGGAACTTTTCCCGGGAACTATCGGGGATTTTCCCGGTGGTTCCCGATGATTTTACCGTTTCCCGTTCCCGTTTTTCCCGTTCAGATGGAGCTCTTTCTATGGGGAGCACCAAGGTTCCGTCGACGGCAGCGAACTCGAAACAGGTGCGGATGGCGTCCCTGAATTCAACCATCGCTGAGTCGCACGAACCATTCGGCCTTTCCGTCTCGGCAACTTCCTCCGGCGCATCGTGCAGCCATTTGATGACGGTCGTGCGCGATATGCCCAGCTCTCGGGCGATGGCGCTGTGGCTGGCGTCGGGGTGCGCCGCGGCGTATTCGCGGACGAGGTCGGCCTTTGGCTTTCGTCCATTGCCCTCGCGCCAGTTGTCATTGTTGATGTCTCGAATGGCCCGCGCGCCCTCAAGGTGCTTCGCCTGAGATCGCCCGTTCCTCTTGTTTTTCGGCAGCTCGATGGCGGTGCGCCGCTCTATGCGGTCGCGGGTGAGCTTGTGGATGATGGGGTCGTAGTACGCCTCGATGGCCGCGAGCGCGTGTTCCTCGGTGAAGTGGTTGTCCTCGCGCTCGGTCAGGTCCTCGAGAGTCGGCACGAGCGCGAGCGCATCGGCCTCGAGCTCCTCGTACGGGATACCGCACTTCTTTGCGTACGCCGCGAGCACGTTCAAGCACCAGTAGCGGTGGTGGTCGGTGGCCTTCGTCTTGACCTCGCCGAGCCACCAGTCGTACAGGTCGCGCTTGCAGGTCCAGCGGCCGGGGGCCTTGCCCTCGACGATGCGCGTCTGGTACCACTCCGGCCAGAGCTTCTTGGCGCGCTCGATGGGCGTACGCCCGGCGGTGCGCATGAGCTCGATGAGCTCGGCGCGGTCCTTGCCGCCGCGAACCCCGGCGTATCCCAGCAGGTAGTCGAGGCTGCATCGCCAGGGTTTCCCGTCCTCGCCGTTGTGGACGAACGCCACGGCCTCGTACTTATCCTTGATTTTCGACCCAGCGGCCTTGCCATTGAGCTTCGTAGGCGTGCCGGGCATCCTGAAGGGCTGGTAGATGCCCTGGTGCTGGACGTCCTCGAGCGTCGAGACGGTATCGCGCCAGATGTAGTCCGTGAGCATCGCCTTGATCTCCTGCACGAACGGCACGATGCGCGGAATCAGCGGGATCGGCTGG
>NZ_QSKB01000045.1:0-6750 GCF_003469085.1 Collinsella sp. AM29-10AC | reverse complement strand
GCAAGACTTGAAGTAGGGGGAGGCCTCGCGGCCTCCCCCTTTTTTGCGTTTACGGGGCGTAAATGACTCAATTACACCAGACGATCTTGTTGTTTTCGGTATTGAGCCTTTATTTAAAGAAAATAAATCGTATAACAAGGGCAACTACTATGGCCGCAATGGTCAAAAGCAGAATTGTCAGCTGATGCTGCTTGCGTCGTTTACTTGACGAAACGAAGATTGATTTTCCCTGTTTTGGCGTTTCGAGATAGCGAGCCGAATGCGTCAAGGTTTGCTTGGGTCGAGGCCCTCTTTGTTGATGAGCGGCGGATGCTTTCATCGGCTCATCGCTAGCTGCGCTGTTTTTAGATAATGGTGCGTCTTTCAGATATACAGGGTCTCCCGAGGCAACGCCCATATGTTTACGTCCCGTTTGGGCATCCTCGAGCGTTTGATATCGATTTCTCGTCACATAATCGGGCTCAGGATCATTAATGGGCTCTTGCGAGATGTGGGGGCGATGGAACCGTGGCGGCTGCGTAGAAGTATCTTCGCCCTGCGTCGGCATAAACATATTGTTCTGGTTTTGGTCGTCCATGATGCCCTTTAGCTCGTTACCAACAACGTGTACGCGCTCATTGTAAGCCCCTTGTTATTTGTAGCTGCGAACATACTTCTTATTTAAGCTCTGGTTCAAAGAACCTTAACCTTACTAAGACCTGAGTCATACACACTTAGATATGCTTATAGTACTGGACTCAAAAAACTTTATAGTCGATGTATATATGAGCACTGGGTGGGCATATATAAGAGCGTCAAAAGAAGTCTCAGTCACCTAGAAGATGACTCGGCAGTCCTTAAAAGGAGTGGTAAACATGGCAAGCATGGTTCCTTATCGTTCGGTTTTTGGCGTTCGTCCTTCTGCTAGCTCGCTGTTCGATTTGTTTGATGATATGACCGATCTTGCAAACAACTCGATTGCTTCCAAGGCGTTCCCCGTTGATGTCGAGGACAAGGGCGATGGTTATGAGGTCAAGGCCTATCTGACCGGCGTCGCTAAGGATGATATCGATGTTGAGCTTAACGAGGGTCGCCTGTCGATTAGCGTGAACGTTGTGGAGGACGAGGAGAACGAGGGCAAGAACTTCCTGCAGAAGGAGTTTAGCTCGTACAGCGCGACGCGCGGCGTGTATCTGAAGGACGCTTCGAGCGAGGGCCTTTCGGCTAAGTATGCTGACGGCATCCTGACCGTTACGGTTCCCAAGATTGTCGAGAAGAAGAACGTTACGAAGATCTCCATCGACTAACGATGGCTCTGCTTCAATCGAGAGTATGAGTTAAGGGGGCTGGGAAGTGATTCCCAGCCCCCCTTTGTTGTCTTGAGGGGCTATTGAATGGTTGTCGGTTGATACTGGCTTGCAGGGCGTATCGAGAGCTTCCGTGGCCCTTGAAGACGGGTGGCAGAACTGCCGAGTTCATCATCGAGACTTGCATCAAGCGCGTTGGCATAGCTTTTGACGGTAAGGCTTGGACGATTATTGTCCTGGCTGATGTGCATGGCGATGAGTTGTTCGGTGCGATCGGTAACAAGTTCGCGCGCGGCTTCGGCGGCCTGGTTGTTGGAGAGGTGCCCCTTTGTGGCCAGGATGCGCTCCTGAAGAAAGCGGGGGTACGCTCCTTCGCGCAACATAGTTACATCGTGGTTACTTTCGAGCGCGAGAACTCGACAGTCTTTGAGGATGCCTATGGCCTTGCTCGATAACTCTCCGGTGTCGGTGGCAAACCCAATGGAATCATCGAGAGCATTAAATCGATAGCCGACAGGATTGATGACATCGTGCGATGTTGAGTAGGTTTGCACGTGGATGCCGGCAATGGGGAGCGTGTCGCCGGGGTCAAATTCCTCTACGGGCAGGCGCGTGAGGTTTTCTTTGCATGAAAGGGTGTCCCTGCTGGCAAAGAGGGGACCATGCCAGTGCTTGCACCATACATCGAGCCCCTTGATATGGTCACCATGCTCATGGGTGATTACAAGAGCGGCGACGTCGTCTGCCGAGAGGCCAAGCTCCGCCATGCGTTTAAGTGTCTCGCGGCGGGACAGGCCGTTGTCGATCATGATGAGCCCCTGAGGTCCCTCGACGAGTGCGCAGTTGCCTTTTGAGCCGCTGCCGAGGATATGAAGGTGCAGGCGAGACATAAGATTCCAAAGGATACAATGAGTGCGGACGAATAGAGGAGGAAGCGAATGCCAACGGTATCTCAGCACTATGGACATCATGCCGCGCCGAGGACGGATAAGAGCGCCCTGGCAACGCGGCAGGCCGCTGCCCCCGTAGTGCTTATGGTATCAGGCGGTGCGGACTCGACGGCGCTGCTCCTTATGGCTTGCACATCAAAGCTGGATATCCAGGACGGGCGCGGCGTCGCTCCCATTGCGCGCGAGCGATTGCACGTGCTGCATGTAAACCATCATCTGCGCGGGGAGGCATCCGATGGCGACGAGGCCTTTGTACGTGACCTGTGCGCACAATACGGTTTGCCGCTGTGTGTTGAGCATGCCTATTTTGATGACGAATCGGGCAATATCGAGGCTGCGGCTCGCGAGGTGCGCTATGCCGCGGCACGGAGATACGTTCGCGAACTTTGTGCCGAATCGGGCGCACCGCGGACGGCGGCTCGTATCTGTACCGCGCATACTTCGTCGGACCGCGCGGAAACATTTTTGATGAATGCCATTAAAGGGTCGGGTCCCGCGGGTCTATCGAGCATTCCGCGCCGTCGGAACATTGTGGTTCGCCCCTTGCTCGACCTCACGCACGATGAACTCGTGAGCTATCTGCAGGTGCACGGTCAGCCATGGCGGGAAGATGAAAGCAACGAGGACGTTTCGTACCTGCGCAACTATGTACGCCATCGGGTGATGCCGGTGGTGGCACAGCGCAACGCGAGCGTCTGTAAGACGATTGGCGCCGCTTGCGAAATTCTGGGCGACGAAGACGCCTTTCTTTCCCAGCTTTCGGCACAGGCGTTTCGAAGCTGCCTGCGCAAGGAAGCGGCGGGCGCACTTGTGCTCGATGCGCGCCGTCTTGCCGCCGCTGAGGTTGTGATTGCACGGCGTATCGTGCGATTGGCGATTAAGCGCATCGATCCCGACGCGCGACCGGAGATGCGGCACGTGGAGCGCGTGCTCGCCTGCGTCGCTGCGGGCTCGGGCTCGGTTACGCTTCCTGCGGGAATTGATGCCCGTGTGGAGTTTGGCACGCTGGCGTTCAAGGCCCCGGCGGCGCGCGAGGGTTTAGTGGCCGATTGGATCTCCGTTCCCGGTCGTCTGCCGCTGGGGGCGGGGCATATGCTGACAGCGGAGCCGATGGCTGTGGAGCCGGGGTGCGATATCGTGCACCGTGCCCGCGAGCTTGCTGCTGCCGGAAAGGTTGCGGCCTTGGTGGATGCGGCGGCCCTGGGGTTTGCCGACCGCGATAGCGAGCGGATGTTAGCCGGCTCGCGCGGGGAGATTCCCACCGAGGCACGATCGGCGCGCCTGTGGGTGGATAGCCCTGTGCCGGGAGACGTGATGTGCCCGTTGGGGATGAACGGCCGAAGCAAGAAAGTGTCAGACCTGTTAAACGAGGCGCGCATTCCTGTTTCAGACCGCTCTGGCGTACCCGTGGTAAGAACGGCTCCGGGAGGTGCCGTAGTATGGGTCGCGGGCGTTCGCGCGGACGAGCGTTTTAAATGCACGGCCGCAACGCGCGTGGCATATCTGCTTCGTGTGGTCGATGCGGAATAGCGCTTCGCGCCAGCTATTCTGTGCGACGTTGACGGTATTCCCGCGCTGATGGCGCACGTGCTGGTAAATATACCCCGTGCGCTGCTAGAATGTGTAGTTCGCGTCCATGCGGCGGTGCGTGGGCGATAAGCACAAGAAAGGGTTGTCATGGCTTCTCAACATCCGGATATCGAGAAGGTTCTGTTTACGCAGGAGGATATCGACGGTATCGTCTCTCGCCTAGGCGAGCAGATTACTCGCGACTACGCGGGTAAGGATCTGGTGCTGATTGCGGTCCTGCGCGGCGCCGTGGTCTTTATGGGCGACCTGATGCGCAAGATCGAGCTGCCGACCAACATCGATTTCATGGCTGTTTCGAGCTATGGCGACGGTGTGAAGTCCTCGGGCATCGTGCGTATCATTAAGGACCTGGATATCGACATCCGCGGTCGCGACGTGCTGATCGTTGAGGACATTCTGGACTCGGGCCTGACGCTCAAGTATCTGATGAAGAACCTCGAGAGCCGCAAGCCCGCCTCGCTGGAGGTTGCCGCCTTCCTGTGGAAGGACGTTGAGGACCGTACCTCGGCCGTCGCGCCCAAGTATGTTGGAACCCATTGCCCCGATGCCTTTGTGGTGGGCTACGGCCTCGACTATGCCGAGCGCTATCGTAACCTTCCGTATCTGGGCATTTTGAAACCGGAGGTTTATTCGTAAGATGCCCGACGACCGTAACGATAACAATTCCCAGACTCCCCGGGAGCCTAAGATCCCGGGGATGCCCGGAGGCAAGAAGCCCGCGCGTACGGGCTGGCTGTATTTTATTTTGGCTTGCGCGCTTCTGGGCTACGCCTTCTTTAACATGGGCTCCGGCTTTGCCAATTCCAGCAATACCGTTAAGCTTGCGACGAGCGAGATGGTGAGCGCCATTAAGCAGGATCGCGTTGAAGATTTGACCTATACGGTTCAAGACGGAAGCGTGGCGGGTCATTACTGGAAGACGAAAAAGGACAAGGGTGATACGAGCGAGCTCAAGAGCTTCTCCTCGACCTATGTCGGCTCCGATTCGCTTGCCGAGCTTATGGCGGAGCACCCCGACACCAAGTACATCGTCAACACCAACGACCCCGATTTTTGGGGCGACTTGGCGATGAGTGTGCTGCCGACGATTGCCCTGATCGCCATCATGTTCTACTTTATGCGCCAGATGATGGGCGCCAATAATAGGAACATGCAGTTTGGCAAGACCAATGCCAAGACCAACGAGGCTACGCGTCCCAAGGTCAAGTTCGAGGACGTTGCCGGCGTGGACGAGGCGGTCGAGGAGCTCGAGGAGATCCGTGACTTTTTAAGCGATCCGGATCGCTATCGCAAGCTGGGCGCCAAGATCCCGCGTGGCGTGTTGCTGGTGGGCCCTCCGGGCACCGGTAAAACGTTGCTGGCCAAGGCCGTTGCCGGCGAGGCGGGCGTGCCGTTCTTTAGCATCTCGGGTTCCGACTTTGTCGAGATGTTCGTGGGTGTCGGCGCCAGCCGTGTGCGTGACCTCTTTAAGGAGGCCAAGTCTCAGGCTCCGTCGATCATCTTTATTGACGAGATCGATGCCGTGGGACGTCAGCGCGGAGCCGGTCTGGGCGGCGGTCACGACGAGCGCGAGCAGACGCTCAACCAGCTGCTGGTCGAGATGGACGGTTTTGAGGAAAGCGAGTCGGTCATCCTGATCGCCGCGACCAACCGCCCCGATATTCTGGACCCGGCATTGCTGCGCCCCGGTCGTTTTGACCGTCAGGTTACGGTCGACCGTCCGGACGTGAAGGGCCGCGAGCAGATCTTGCGCGTGCATGCTGAGAACAAGCCGATGGACGAGGACGTTAAGTTTGAGAAGCTCGCCCAGATGACCGTTGGCTTTACTGGTGCCGATTTGGCGAACCTGCTCAACGAGTCTGCGCTGCTGGCCGCTCGCCGCCATCGTTCCGTGATCTCGATGGACGAGGTCGAGGAGTCGATGGAGCGCGTGATTGCCGGACCGCAGCGCAAGGGTCGCGTGATGACCGAAGCCGAGCGCACCACGATTGCCTACCACGAGAGCGGTCATGCCCTGGTGGGTCATATCCTGGAGCACTCCGATCCGGTTCACAAGATTTCGATTGTCAGCCGTGGCCAGGCTCTGGGCTACACACTGCAGCTTCCGCAGGAGGATCACTTCCTCAAGACCAAGAACGAGATGCTCGATGAGCTTGCCGTGTTCTTGGGCGGTCGCGTTGCTGAGGAGCTCATGTGCGACGACATCACGTCGGGCGCGAGCAACGACCTGGAGCGCGCGACCAAGATGGCGCGCGAGATGGTCACGCGTCTGGGCATGAGCGAGGAACTGGGCACGCAGGTGTTTGGCGAGGCGCAGCATCAGGTGTTCCTGGGCCGCGATTACGCCGATCACCAGGATTATTCCGAGGAGACGGCGCGCCGCATCGATATCGAGGTTCAGCGCATCATGCGCGAAGCCCATCGCCGTGCGGTCGAGATTTTGGATGCCCGTCGCGATCAGCTCGATCTGATGGCGAAGGTGCTGCTTGAGCGCGAGACCGTCGAAGGCGACGCCGTGAACGCCCTGCTCGACAACGAGTGGGATGCTTACCTTGAGCGCGAGGGCGATATCCTGGCGGCCAAGGAGGAGCGCAACGCCAAGGCGGCCGGCATGCCGACCAAGAAGTGCTCGCCTCGCATGAGCGAGGAGGAGCTGGCGGCTGATGCTGCGGCCTTTGCGCAGGCGGCCATGCAGGAGGATGCCGAAGCCGCATCCGATGATGCCGGTGATGGCAATGCTGTCAACGCTGACGGCAACACCGACGCCGACAAATAGTTCTTGTAGCGAAAGCCTCTGCGGGGAAACCTGTGGAGGCTTTTTCTTTTGAGCGATATGTTGATTGGGGACAGACTTAAATGAGCGTTTTCACGCATTTGAACTGCATCCCATTTCTTGGACTTTGAAATTAAGGTTCGAGAAAAGG
>NZ_QSKB01000044.1:0-7137 GCF_003469085.1 Collinsella sp. AM29-10AC | reverse complement strand
CCAGCCCGTGGGAGGCCAGGGCGCCGCTGACCGGTGGACGGCACCGAGCCGTCTGATGACTTGAAGAAGGGGGAGGCCTCGCGGCCTCCCCCTTTTTTGTATCTCGGGCAATTTGTCTCACATAGTAGCTGTGTTTTATAACCCTCGTTTGTCGCATCTTCTGTGAACGGGCTACAATAACTTAGTCTGTGCGATATGGAGGTGAACATGGCTGAAGCTGGTATCGGCGTTGATATCGTCGAGATTTCCCGCATGAAATCAATTCTTGAAAAGACGCCGTCGTTTGCTCGGCGTGTGTTTACCGAAGAAGAGCGTGCGTATTGCGATGCATCATCGCGTCCCGCTGCTCACTATGCGAGCCGCTTTGCTTCGCGCGAGGCGGTGCTTAAAGCTCTCGGCACGGGTTTTAGTCAAGGCGTGGGTCGCAAGGATGTTTCGGTAACGCGTGATAAACTCGGCAAACCGAAGGCGCTGCTTTCGGGCCGTGCTCTCGAGATCGCTCAAGAACTGGGCGTTGTTGAGGTCGCTCTTTCCATTACGCTTACGGGAGACTTGGCCGTTGCGAATGCCATCGCGATTACCGAAGATGCTCGGCCTAAGCCAAAAGATGAAAAGGTGAGCACCAAGAAACGCGTTGCGCAGACATTTAAAGAGGCTCGCTCTGTATTAGATGAGCTCGAGCAGCTGCAGAATTCAGCATTGACGGAGCACCTGGGCGATGCTTCGCAAGATACGCTAGGAGCATAGATGAAACCGGTTTTGAGTACCGAAGAAGTCGTTCGTCTCGAGGATATCATCGAACGCGAAGGGACTTCGAAGGCCGAGCTTATGGAGCTAGCGGGTGAGTTTGCCGCTAACGAGGTCTTGAAGCTCAATCCCGATCGGGTTCTCGTTTTGGTCGGTTTTGGTAATAATGGCGGCGACGGTTGGGTTGCCGCCGATATCTTGAGCCACAAGGGTGTGGACGTGGATATCGTTTCTCCGGTTGAGCCGGATGAGATTCCTGCTGCTTTGGCACGTCATGTTGCTCGTCGAACTGCCGGCCGCGATGTGCACGTTTGCGTCGGTCCCTCGCGTGACGAACTCGAGGTTTTGATCGATAAGGCGGATGTTGTTGTCGATGCCATTTTTGGTACCGGTTTCCACGGGAATCTGCGTGCGCCGTTCTCCATTTGGATTCCTACGGTCAATGAATGCGCCGATTGTGTCGTATCCATTGATGTCCCCTCGGGCCTGAATGCCGAGACGGGCGTTGTTGATGACGACTGCATTCGTGCCGAGCGCACGGTGACGATGATTGCGCCCAAGATTGGTCTGTATAGCGCTGATGGCCCTGAGTATGCTGGCGATTTGATCTGCGGCAATCTTTACGACCGTCTTGACGAAGTCATCGATGATGTTGACCACGCCGCCGAGATTGTCGAGCCCGGTGACTTAGTTGATTACTTTGCTCCGCTACCATCGAATATCGATAAGTATTCCCGTGGCTCTGTGCTTATTGTCGCCGGATCGGCGCAATATCCTGGTGCTGCCATTATGGCGGCCAAGTCTGCAGCTCGCGCGGGTGCTGGTTACGTGGCAGTCGCGGCTCCTGACGCCTGCGCCAATCTCATTCGCATGGCACTTCCTTCGATTCCGGTCTTTGCTATTCCGTCTGATTCCCGCGGCTCCTTTGGCGCCGCTGCGCGCATGACGGTGTGCGAGATCGCAAAGAAGTACAGCTGCGTGCTGTGCGGTCCCGGTATGACGACGTCTGCCGGCGCTATGCAGGTGGTTTCGGGCTTGCTCGAGCTTGATGTACCGCTAATTTTGGACGCCGATGCACTCAACTGCCTTGCTAAGATTGCCATTGACGGTATTGATAGTAACCCCGAGATGTATCGCCGCGAGCAGCCGTTGGTTATGACGCCGCACTATCGTGAGCTTTCGCGCCTGGTTGCCGGTGACGAGGTGAACGACCTTGGTACCGCGATTGCGGCCGCGCAGAAGGTTGTCTGGGCTGCAGGCTCCGACAATCTGGTGGTCATAGCCAAGGGGCCGACGACGGCTATCTGTGGCGTTGAGCGCGTGCTGCTGCCACTCTCGGGTCCGGCTTCTCTGGCAACTGCCGGTTCTGGTGATGTTCTCGCGGGTATTTTGGCCGGCACGCTTGCCACCATGCGCGACGAGATGGATCGTTGGGAGCTGCTGTATTCGTACGCCGTCGCACTTCACAGCTACGCCGGTTTTGCTGCGGCGACGGAGTATGGTGAGAAGAGCGTTATCGCGACCGATCTTATCGACTTGATCGGTCCTGCCATGGAGCTGGCGGCAAAGGATGCGCTCGAAGATCTGGGAATCATGGACGAAGGGTCGGATGACTAATCATGAATAAAGCCGATTTGACGCGCTGGTCCTGGGTCGAGATCGACCGCGGGGCGCTCCGTCGCAACACGAGGGCCTATAAGAACTTGCTGAATCCACGTCAGCGCCTGTGCTGCGTGGTCAAGGCCGATGCTTATGGTCATGGAGCTGTTGAGTGCGCCAAGATCATGTATTCGGCCGGTGCCGACATGTTTGCCGTGGCGACGGTTAACGAGGGCGTTGAGCTCCGACAGGGCGGGATTACGAAACCCATCCTCATCCTAAGCGAGCCGCCTATCGAGGCCATTCCGACGTTGCTCGAGTTTGATATCATGCCCTCGGTCTATACGTCTGACTTTGCTCTTGCGTATGGAGAATGTGCCGTCGCGGCGGGCAAAGTGGGCAAGTACCATCTTGCCATCGAGACGGGCATGAATCGTATCGGCGTTCACTACACGCAGGTGCTCGACTTTGTCCGCGGTATAAATTTCCATCGCGGTATTCAGTGCGACGGCGTATTTACGCACTTCGCCACGGCCGATGAACCTTCGGGCTGGGACTACAAGCTGCAGTGCCAGCGTTTTACCGAGGCCGTTCAGGCCATTAAGGACGCAGGTTTTGAATGCGGTATCGTGCATTGTGCCAATACGCCATCCTCGATGCTCGATTCTTCAATGCACTTTGACATGATTCGTGCCGGCATCGGTTTGTATGGTCTGCAGCCATGTGAGCTGAGTGGTCGCGTGATGCAGCTTGATCCCGTCATGAGCGTCCACGCGCGTGTGACGCGCGTGGCACACCCTGCGATGGGCGAGGGCGTGGGCTACGGCTTTACCTACCGCGTACCGCGCACGCGCGTTCAGATCTGCACCCTTCCGATCGGTTATGCCGATGGCCTTTCGCGTACGCTTTCCAATCGTATGGACGTGCTGTATCGCGGCGAGCGTGTGCGTCAGGTGGGCAATATCTGCATGGACCAGTTTATGGTCGCCATTCAGTCCAACCCGGCGCATGAGATTCCCGAGGCCGAGTATGGTGACGAGATGATCATTGTCGGCCGCGATGGAGATGCCGAGATTACCATGGACGAGATGGCGCGCCTACGCGGCACGATTAACTACGAGGTCGCTTGCGGCTTTGGTATGCGTCTCGACAAGGTCTACGTGTAGGAGTCGCTATGGGCGTCATGCACATTCCCGGCCATAGCCATCAGGCGCCGCGTGAGGTCGCACTCGAGGAGATCGAGGCCGTTCTGGGCGATTGTCACCTTTGCCAGCTTTACCAGTCGCGCCACAACATCGTGTTTGGCGTGGGAAACCCCCGCGCTCGCGTGATGTTTATTGGCGAGGCGCCGGGCCGTAATGAGGATTTGCAGGGCGAGCCCTTTGTGGGGGCGGCGGGCGAGGATCTCAACGGCATCCTTTCGCTGGCTGGCCTCAAGCGCGAAGACGTCTACATTGCCAACGTGCTTAAGTGTCGCCCGCCGGGAAACCGCAATCCGCGCCCCGAGGAAGTGCTGGCTTGCTCACCGTTTTTGCGCGAGCAGATTCGAAGCATCTGGCCCGATATCATCGTGACACTCGGCAATCCCGCGACGCACTTTGTGCTCAAGACCGAGATCGGCATTACCAAGCTGCGCGGCAGGTTCCATCAGATGGGGCACTTTGTGGTGATGCCGACGTTTCATCCCGCGGCAGCGCTGCGCAATCCGGCGTGGCAAGAGTTGCTGGAGGAAGACTTTAAGATGCTGGGCGACTATCTGGAGCGGCACTCCGCGCCAGAGGGTGCCTCGGAATAATAAGGAGCATATATGTCCCTGGAGCGCCTGGGGGTAGGTATTTATAGAACGGCTTGCTCTGCCGATACGGAGCATTTTGGCGAGCTGGTTGCGCCGTGCCTGGAAGATGGTGATGTGCTGATCTTGACCGGCGGCCTCGGGGTGGGCAAAACCCACTTTACCAAGGGCGTTTCGCGTGCTCTGGGCGATGAGCATATGGTCACAAGCCCTACGTTCGCACTCATGGCCGTTCATGACCAAGGGCGTATTCCGCTGTTCCATTTTGATCTGTACCGCCTGGAGCATGCCTACGAGCTTGAGGATACGGGCATTTTTGACGTGCTGGGCTATGAGGGTGTTTGCCTGCTGGAATGGGGCGAGCAGTTTCAGGATGAACTGACAGATGAGTATCTTTCGGTGACGCTTAAGCGCGATGAGGACGACAGCGACGTGCGAACGATAACGCTCGAGGCACACGGCGAGCGCGCGGATGAGCTTTCCCATTTGATAGATAAGGCTGTACAAGATGAGCTTGCATAACGACAACGCGCTGGTGGTGGCGCTCGATACATCGACCGACATGCTTGCCTGCGCGGCAAGCTGGATTGATGTGCAGACAGGCGAGGCAAAGCTGGTAAGTGGGGACCATCTGTGTCGCCGTCATGCCAACGTGGAGCTCGTGAATACTGTTGATGGCCTACTGAAGCAGACCGGCCTGGATCGCAGCGATGTCGGCTGTTATGTGGTTGGCCGCGGCCCGGGTTCGTTTACGGGCGTGCGTATCGGTATCTCCACCGCAAAGGGTCTGGCGCGTGGTGCCAACGTGCCTCTGCTCGGCGTGTCGACACTTGACGCTTGCGCCTGGACGGCATGGAAGGCCGGCGTACGCGGCAAGCTTGGCGTTCTTGCCGACGCCATGCGCGGCGAGGTGTACCCGGCGCTGTATGTGCTGGGGGACGAGGGTCCCGAGCGTCTGTTTGAGCGCGAGCGCGTGGTCAAGGCCGCCGTGGCGCTTGATGGGTGGCGCCAGACCGCGGGCTGGGATCAGGTTCAGCTGACTGGTGACGGTCTCGTGCGTTATGGCAAGCTACTGGGTGAGGACGAGACGGCGCGCTGCGTGGGGCGAGACCTGTGGTGGCCTTCGGGCGAGGGCCTGCTGATGGCGCACGCCGCAGGCGACGGCGATCCGGCTCGCGTCTTGCCGATCTATACGCGCCTTTCGGACGCCGAGGAAAACGAGCGCAAGCGTCTGGGCCTTGCCGAGAGCGCGCAGAGTGAGGTGACAGGTGTTGCCGATGAGCTCGCCGGACGTCATCTGCAATTCCGCCCCATGGGCGCGGCGGATGCCGAGGGTGCGAGCACGTTGGAAACCACCTGCTTTGAAGGCGCCGGACACGAGGCGTGGACGCCGGGCATGTTCCTGTCCGAGCTGGGCGAGGGCGTTGCCGCTCCGCGTAGCTGGTGGGTGGCGCACGACGACGGCCGTCTACTAGGTCTTGCCGGCGGTATGGTCGTCGACGGGGACGTGCAGATTATGGACGTTGCCGTCGATCCGGCGCATCGACGCGAGGGCATCGCCCGCAAGCTGCTGTCGCACGTGAGCTATGACGCGCAGATGCTCGGCTGCACTACGGCTTCGCTTGAGGTTGAGGACGGCAACGAGGGCGCAATGGCGCTCTATGCCGCTCTGGGCTTTACCGAGGCGGGTCGTCGCCGTGGCTACTACGGTGCCGGCAAGGATGCCATCGTCATGACGGCACCGCTGCCCCTGGTGCTTCCTCTCGACAATGCCTCGCCCGAGCCAACTGCTGCCGAGCAGCGCGCATGGCCGCTGCCCGCGCCCGAGCGCACCGTTGAGGAGCGTGCCGAAATCGAACGCCGTCGCCTGGTGCTTGCCATCGAGAGCTCCTGCGACGAGACGGCCGTGGCAATTATCGATGCGGACGGCAATATGCTGGCCAACCAGGTGTCGACGCAGATCGATTTTCATGCTCGCTTTGGCGGCGTGGTGCCCGAGATTGCCTCGCGCAAGCACGTCGAGGTGATTGTAAGCGTCGTGGATGCGGCGCTTGAAGATGCCGCGGCGTCGCTTGGCTTGACGGGTGGAGCGATCACGCCGAAAGAGCTTGCCGCCGTGGGCGTGACGCAGGGTCCGGGCTTGGTGGGCGCTCTGGTGGTGGGTGTCGCCTTTGCCAAGGGCTTTGCGTATGCTGCCGGCAAACCGCTGGTGTGCGTCAATCATCTGGAGGGCCACCTGTTTGCCAACCTGTTGGCGCAGCCCGACCTTAAGCCCCCGTTTATCTTTACGCTCGTTTCGGGCGGGCACACCATGCTCGTGCACGTAAAGGCATGGGGCGACTACGAAGTGCTTGGCGAGACGCTGGACGACGCCGTGGGCGAAGCCTTCGACAAGGTGGCAAAGGCGCTGGGCCTTGGCTATCCCGGCGGCCCCATCATCTCCAAGCTTGCCGAGACGGGCAATCCCAAGGCGATCGATTTCCCCCGTGCGCTGAACAGCAGGGGGGACTATCGCTTCTCGCTTTCGGGCCTCAAGACGGCGGTGACGCTCTACATCGAGCAGGAGACTAAGGCCGGGCGCACGATCCACCTGCCCGACCTGGCGGCTTCGTTCGAGGCGGCGGTCTTTGACGTGCAGTACAAAAAGGCAAAAAACGCCCTGCATGCTACCGGGTGCAAGGAGTATTGCATCGGCGGCGGCGTCTCGGCCAATCCGCATCTGCGCGAGATGATGATCAAAAAGCTTGGACGTCAGGGCATTCGTGTAACGGTGCCGCCCTTGTCTGCCTGCACCGATAACGCCGCCATGATCGCAGAGGTTGCTCGCCGTAAATTCGACCGAGGAGAAATCTCGCCGTTCGACGTCGATGCCGATCCGAACATGACGCTGTAGTCGCAAAGGTGCGATCCCCGGCGCTGCCCGGGTGCCAACGGCCGCATATGAACTTTCCTGCTCTACAGTCCTGCTCACGACGGAGGCCACATTAAGTGGCCTCCTG
>NZ_QSKB01000043.1:0-8256 GCF_003469085.1 Collinsella sp. AM29-10AC | reverse complement strand
AAAAGTGCGTCTCGGCAATCTGGGGCCCGTCCCCTTTAGTATTTATAAATATGCAGGTCAGCGAGGTGCTAGCGATGTGCTAGCGGATGCGCCGCCAGATAGACCTCGGTCAGTTGCGTACGATCGACATGCGTGTAGACCTGCGTGGTCGATATATCGGCATGTCCCAAGATCTCCTGTAGCACACGGAGGTCTGCACCGCCCGCAAGCATATGGGTGGCAAAGGAGTGACGCAGCGTATGGGGATGGAGTCCCACCAGCCCCACCTGGCGCCCGTAGCGCTCACAGATGGCATGGATGCCCTGGCGCGACAGACGGCGGCCGTTCTTATTTAAAAAGACCGCCGAGGTCTCGGTTCCGTGGGCATGGGCCGCCAAGCGAGAACGCCCCTTAGTTATATAGCGCGTCAGAGCTCGCGCCGCGCTTCCCACCAACGGAGACAGGCGCTCCTTTGAGCCCTTACCGCGAACGAGCACAAAGCCATCGTCGATATGGATATCGTCCACATCGAGCCCCACCAACTCGCTCACACGCAAGCCGCATCCGTAGAGCACTTCCAAGATGGCATGGTCGCGCAAGCCCATCTCGCCCTCGGGGAAGTCTTGATCGAGCAGCGCCGAGACATCCTCCACCGATAGATACTCCGGCAAACGCTCAGCCTTTTTAGGCAGGCGCAACGCCGCCGTTGGATTTTGGGCCACAATCCCATCGCGCACCAAAAAGGCATGCAGGCCCTTCACGGCCGCAAGCGCACGCTCCACCGAGGCATCGGAATAGCCCCCATCCCGACGGTCGGCGACAAAGCCCTCCACGACCTGACGAGTCACCTCATCAAAAGACACAATACCCGCCCGCTCCAGATAGGCGCAGTACGTCGTCAGGTCACGACGATAGGCCGCAATCGTGTTGCGCGCCAAACCCCGCTCGACCGCGAGGTAATCGAGATACTCCCCCGCCGCCACGGCGAGCGACGAGGGAGTAGCTTCGGTATGTTCTTTGTTCGCCGGCACCCTTAGTCCGTAGCGAGGTTCATGGGCGTCACCTGCAGGCGATCGACACCCTCGTGCTGACCGATCGAGGCACGCACGAACTCTCGGAACAGCGGCTGCGGGTTGGTCGGACGGCTCTTGAACTCGGGGTGAGCCTGGGTTGCCACATACCAAGGATGCACGTCGCGCGGCAGCTCGACCATCTCGACCAGACGCTCGTCGGGCGAAAGACCCGAGATAACCAAACCGGCGTCCTCGAGCTGGTCGCGGAAGGCGTTGTTAAACTCAAAGCGGTGACGGTGACGCTCGTAGACGAGATCCTCGCCATATGCCTCGCGAGCGAGGGTATCGGCGGCGAGCTTGCACGGATAGGCGCCCAGACGCATGGTGCCGCCCTTCTCGGTGACATCCTCCTGCGAGCTCATCAGATCGATGACGCTAAACGGACCGTCCGGGTCGAACTCGGAGGAGCTGGCGCCGGCAAGGCCGACGACGTTGCGGGCGAACTCGCACACGGCCACCTGCATACCCAGGCAAATGCCCAGATACGGAATCTTGTGCTCGCGGGCAAACTCGGCCGCGAGGATCTTGCCCTCCAGGGCGCGCTTGCCAAAGCCGCCGGGGACCAGGATGCCCGAGGCGTCGCCCAGAACTTCGGAGACATTCTGCTCGTCGAGGCTCTCGCCGTCGACCAGCTGGACGTCCACATGGCGATCGTAGAAGACGCCCGCATGGTGCAGGGCCTCGATAACCGACAGGTACGCATCGGGCAGCTGCGTGTACTTGCCAACGACGGCGATCTTCACCTTGTCGGCGTGATGGTTGGCGTGATTCTGTTTGCGCAGGAACTCGTTCCACTCGCTCATGTCGCGCTCACGCGGGTCCAGACCCAGGCGCTCGCAAATGCGCAGGTCAAAGTCCTGCTCGGCAAGCAGCTGCGGAACATCGTAAATACTCGCGCAGTCCTCGTTGGTAAAGACGCAATCGGTGTCGACGTCGCAGAAGCTTGCGATCTTTCCGCGGATAGCGTCATCGATATGGTGGTCGGAGCGCAGAACGATAATATCGGGCTGGATACCAAAGCTGCGGAGCTCCTTGACGGAATGCTGCGTGGGCTTGGTCTTGACCTCGTGGGCGGCGGCGATATAGGGAACGAGCGACACGTGGATGTAGCAGACGTTCTCGGGGCCGGCCTCCTTGCGGTACTGACGAATGGCCTCGACAAACGGTTGGGACTCGATGTCGCCGATCGTGCCGCCCAGCTCGGTGATGACTATATCGGAGCCGGTCTGCTCTTCGATGCGGCGGAACTTATCCTTAATGGCATTGGTGACGTGAGGAATCACCTGCACGGTACCGCCCAAAAAGTCGCCGCGACGCTCGCGGGCGATTAGGCTTTTGTAGATGGCACCGGTCGTAAAGTTGGAATCGCGGGTCAGGTTCTCATCAATAAAGCGCTCGTAATGACCCAGGTCCAGGTCGGACTCGTAACCATCCTCGGTTACAAAGACCTCACCATGCTGGAACGGGCTCATGGTACCGGGGTCGACGTTCAGATACGGGTCGGCCTTCTGCATCGTTACTTTGTAGCCACGCGACTTGAGCAGACGGCCCAGCGAGGCCGCGGTGATACCCTTGCCCAGGGACGAAACCACGCCACCGGTTACGAACACATGCTTGGTCATATTGAGTTACCTGCGCTTCCCGTAGAAGTTGTTTATCCACATCTTACGGGTCTTCATTGTAATACTCGCGCCGCGGACCGTCCGCAATTTTTCTCGCGTGCGATTGCATTTCTCAATCTTGAAACAAAACGCCGCCCGGTTTCCCAGGCGGCGTCGCTATGGCAAGGGTTACATGCTGCTATCGATCAGCAACCTCGTCCTCAAGCATTTCTTGAACGAGCATGCCGGTACGGACGCCCTCAAGATACCACTCACCACGTTCGGTGAGGCAAATGCCATTTGCAAGCTGACCGCCGTCGTCGCTACAACGCGAGACGACATCAATCATACCTTCGGAATCCAAGCGATCGATTGCGGCGCGGGCACGATACGGCGAAACCCCCACGCGCTCGGCAAGCGTTTTGCGCGAGAAACCATACGGCCCGCCATTGTCTTCGGTTTGCTGGTCGATCTCCATCAACACCAGCACCTCGACACGCTTCATATCGTTGACACTCGCACGACCCTTGCCCGCCATAGCAGCCTCCTCAAACCGAGCACGAGCATCTAACGCGACGTGCGCGACCGACACACCTCACGATGGCAGGTAATATCCATCATGCGGCATCCCGCTAAGGATGAAACAGTTACGGTTATTGTATACCGCTCAAATTGTTTCTAGGCAGGTAAACAGCTATTTTTCGCCGAAATAGACGCTTTATTGATCAAAAAGCCGTACCGGGCGCTAACCCGATACGGCCAAAATGCAATGCAATTACCGCGGTGCTTCAAACTTAGCGATGGAAGAAACCGCGGCGCTCAAACTTGGGCTCGCAGCACACGTTGATGCCCAACTTGCGCAGTACCGTCTCGTCCGTCGGCGAGATAATCACGCTAAAGAAGGCATCGCAACCGCGCAGCTGCTCCAGGCCCGAAAGGACGCGAGCGGCCGTCTCACTCGTGGCCGAGGTGATCGACAGCGCCATAAGCGTCTCGTCGGTGTGGAGGCGCGGGTTTTTGCTGCCCAGGAAATGCGTCTTGAGCTTGCTGATGGGCTCGATCGCCTCATCGCTAATGACCTCGAGCTCAAGGTCGACGCCCGAGACATGCTTGAGGGCGTTCATAATGAGCGAACTTGCGGCACCCAGGCGCGTTGAGGTCTTACCGGTCACCACGGAGCCATCGGGCATGACCATGGCACCCACGGGGCCACCCGTCAGCTGCTCCCTGGTGAGGGCCGCCGAGCGCGCCGGTGAGTAGTTCTTATCGATGCCGGCTTTCTTCATAATAATCTTGAGACGGTCGACTTGCTCATCGCCCACGCCGGTACGGCGCACATTTTCGACCGCGGTAAAGTAGCGGCGGACGATCTCCATCTTGGAGGCGTCGCGGCAGGCATCGTCATCGGTGATGGCAAAACCGACCATATTGACGCCCATGTCCGTAGGGCTCTGGTAGGGGCTCTTGCCCAGGATCTTTTCCATCAGGGCACGGACTACCGGGAAGGCCTCGACGTCGCGGTTGTAGTTGACCGTGGTCTTGTTGTAGGCCTCAAGGTGGAACGAATCGATGATATTGGCGTCGTCGAGGTCAGCCGTGGCGGCCTCGTAGGCAATATTGACCGGATGCGTAAGGGGCAGATTCCAAACCGGGAAGGTCTCGAATTTGGCATAGCCGGCGGCCGTGCCGTGCTTGTGCTCGTGATAGAGCTGAGACAGGCAAGTAGCGAGCTTGCCCGAGCCAGGGCCGGGCGCCGTCACGACAACGAGCGGTCGGGTGGTCTCGACAAACTCGTTCTTGCCATAGCCGTCGTCGGACACAATCAGATCGACATCGTGCGGATAGCCCTCGATGGGATAGTGCAGCTTGGCGGGAATACCGAGCGCGTTCAGGCGGTTGCGGAACACATCGGCAGCAGGCTGTCCAGCGTACTGGGTGATGACCACGGCCGCGACAGCAAAGCCGTTGCCGCGGAACAGGTCAACCAGGCGCAGCACATCCTCGTCATAGGTAATGCCAAGGTCACCACGAGCCTTGTTTTTCTCGATGTGGTTCGCGTTGATCGCGATGATAACCTCGACATCGTCGGCGATGCTTTTGAGCATGCGGAACTTGCTGTCCGGCTCAAAACCCGGTAGCACGCGGCTGGCATGATAGTCATCGAACAGCTTGCCGCCAAACTCCAAATACAGCTTGCCGCCAAACTGCGAGATGCGCTCCTTAATGTGAGCAGCCTGCAGCTCGATATACTTCGCGTTGTCGAAACCCTGGCGCATGTATGGCTCCCGTCCCGTTTCGTAAATTAAGTTCCTACGCGATTATAACGGAGCCCGCCCTCCCCGATAACCAGACCATCAACAGGCACCAACCAAACACGCCCACCGCAACCGCCGGGGACCCGGGGTGGCTCATTTGGAACGGGAAACAAGGCACTCAGCACCAACAATGAAAACGTCGCAGGTTGAGCATAAGCCAGCGAAAGCCCGCCAGAGTAGGCAAAGCGCCCCTGCACCAACAATGGAAAGCGCCGCAGGCAGAGGACGGACAGCGAGCGCCGTCCAGGACGTACAAGTTGGCATGAAAAAGGCAAGGCATAGACCTTTTGGTCATGCCTTGCCTTTTGAATGACAAATTGTCGTCCTGGGCGGCGCGCAGCGTCAACTGGTTGCGCGGTTCGTAGAACCGCGCAACATAAGTGCGCCCCCTCCCGCGCACGGAACGGGAGGGGGCCAAAGGTAGGAGTCTACCGGTGGGGTTACCCCACCGGACAGACGATGACCAGGTGATCCGTTATAGGATCGTCATGGTTTCCGTGGGGTACCCAAGGGGTACTTAGAGCATCACGCAAGCGACGGTCAGGATGATGGCGCAGACGACGGAGAGAGCGACGATGAGCTTAAGAGCAAACTTGAGCCAGGTCGTCCACTCGATCTTGGCCAGGGCAAGACCGCCCATGATGGCGCCGGAGGTCGGGGTGAACAGGTTCACGACGCCGATGGCGGCGGAGAAGATCATGACCATGACCTCGGGCGAGAAGCCGAGCTTAACAGCCAGCGGTCCCATGATGGGCATGGAGACAGTAGCCATACCGGAGGTCGAGGGGATCAGGAAGGACAGGCCGAAGTAGACCAGGAAGCTCATGGGAGCGAAGATCACGCCGGACAGGCCAGCCAGAGCATTGGCGGCAGCGTCGAGGACGTAGACGTCGAGGCCGGTGCTAGCCATGAGGACGGAGATACCACGGGCGAGGGCGATGACGAGGACAACGGACATCATGTCGGCAGCGCCGGTGATGAAGGTGTTGACGATCTGCTTCTCGGACAGGCCGCCGATAATACCGATCAGGACAGCCATGAGGAAGAACCAGGTGGAAGCCTCGTCGAAGTACCACTGACCAATGGGCAGGCCGGTGATCAGGGCAGACCAGCCCTGAACGATGGCGTTACCGTCGGCGTCATAGACAGCGCCAGCATCGAAGAAGTTGGCGACGCCCTCGTTAAGGTCGGCCAGCGGGATGAAGCCGACGATCATGACGACGAAGGTGAAGGCAAAGGCGATCAGAACACCCTTCTGACGACCGGTGAGCTTGACCTCCTTGTGAACCTCGGAAGCAGCCTTGCCGTGAGCCTCTTCGGCGTCCTTGAGCTCCTGCATCGAAAGGATGGTGGAACCCTTGTCAGCCTTGACCTTCTTGGCATAGCTCATGACGAAGAAGATGGACATGGCGGTGGTAACAATCCACAGGACGGCACCGAGGCCGATGATGATGGACTGGTTGACCTCAATGCCAACGCCGGTCAGAGCGTCGACGGCAGCGCCGACGGCAAACGGGTTAACCGTGGAGCCGAGGCAGCCGCAGCCAGCGCCGAGCAGGACGGTTGCAGCGCCGACCATGGGGTCGAAGCCAGCAGCCATCATGGTAGCGGCGAGCAGGGCGTAGAAGGGAACGGTCTCCTCGCACATACCATAGGTGGTACCACCGAGGGAGAAGATGAGCATCAGCACGGGAATGAGCATGATCTCATTGCCCTTAAGCTTCTGCACCAGAACGGCAATGCCGTTGTCCAGGGCGCCGGTCTCGGTCATCATGCCGAGGAAGCCGCCGAGGATCATAACGAAGAGGCAGACGGGCAGAGCGTCAGCGAAGCCCTTGACCGGGGCGGTGCAGAAATCGCTCAAGCGGGCAGCGGTAACCGCGCCACCGGACGTACCGGAGACGATAACGGTAACAACCGCGACGATTGCCAGCAGAGCAAGAAGAATGGTGAACGATGAAGGCATACCGCGCTTTTTCTTAGCGGTCTCAGTCATAGTTCTCATCCCCCCTTCATAAATCATTTACTGATCTCGCCCGAAGCGGCTCTTCCGTGCCGTGCATGTCGTTCGGTGCGAGATTTTTACCAGACAAAAGTGCTCGGGGTGCGCAGCAATGCACCCCGAGCGAGATGCTAGATGCTCTTACTTGAGCGTAGCGTACATGACAGCCTTGATGGTGTGCATGCGGTTCTCGGCCTCGTCGAAGACCTTGGAAGCGGGGCTCTCGAAGACCTCGTCGGTGACCTCCTGCTCGGTGATGCCGAACTGCTCGCACTTCTCGGCGCCAATCGTGGTGTTGGTGTCGTGGAAGCTGGGCAGGCAGTGCAGGAAGATGGCACCCGGGTTGGCCATAGCCATGACCTCGGAGGTAACGCGATACGGGGTGAGCTGAGCGATGCGCTCGGCCCAGACCTCGTCGGGCTCGCCCATGGAGACCCAAACGTCGGTGTAGAGAACGTCGGCACCGGTGACGCCGTCCTTGACGTCGGTGGTCAGCTTGATGGTGCAGCCGTTGGCCTCGGCGATGGGCTTGCAGGCCTCGATGACGTCGTCAGCGGGCATGCACTCCTCGGGGCCGCAGGCCACGAAGTTCATGCCGAGCTTGGAGCAGACAACCATGAGGGAGCGAGCGACGTTGTTCTTGCAGTCGCCCATGAAGACGAGGGTCTTGCCCTTGATGTCGTAGTTGAAGTTCTCCTGGACGGTCAGGATGTCGGCGAGCATCTGGGTGGGGTGCCACTCAGTGGTCAGGCCGTTCCACACGGGCACGCCGGACTTAGCGGCGAGCTCCTCGACGTCGTCCTGGGCAAAGCCGCGGAACTCGATGCCGTCATACATGCGGCCGAGAACGCGAGCGGTGTCCTCGATGGACTCCTTCTTGCCCATCTGGGACGAACCGGGATCGAGGTAGGTAACGCCCATGCCCAGGTCCATGCCGCCGACCTCGAAGGCGCAGCGGGTACGAGTGGAGGTCTTCTGGAAGAGCAGGACGATGTTCTTGCCCTCGAGATAGCGGTGCGGAACGCCAGCACGCTTCATGTCCTTGAAGTTCTTGGAGAGCTTGAGCAGGTACTCAATCTCCTCGGTGGTGAGGTCGAGGAGCTTGAGGAAGCTACGGCCGGAGAGGTTAACACCCATGGTTCGTTTCCTTTCGAAAAAGTGAATTACTAAAAAGTGGTGCCCGTTTGACGGGCGAAACCGGTGCGGTTGTAGGGGGACCGCACCGGAACCGTTAAAACCTTAGAGGTCCTCGCGCCAGAAGGGCATGCTCATGCAGCGCGGGCCGC
>NZ_QSKB01000042.1:0-10266 GCF_003469085.1 Collinsella sp. AM29-10AC | reverse complement strand
CGCCATTGGTGAGCTTGATTGACCACTTTGTGCCGACATCCATCGCGGCCTTCGCCTTGGCGTAGACAACGGAGGACGTGCCATTCTTTGCGATGTCGGTGGCTGCAGCCTTCTGCTCATCGAGCGTCCAGTCCTTCGCGTCTTTGTTCACGACGGTCTTCATCGCCTCCTGATAGGCCTTTTCCTCCGCGCTCATGAAATTGCCACCGTCGGTACCGGTGTCGACCGTGTTTCCGACCAGGTTGAACTGGTTTCGGATGGCTCCCGCCACGCCGGGTCCGGCGAACACGATCACTAGGCCGATGATCGCGATGATCAGTACGTACTCGATGATAGATTGGCCACGGAGACGGGCACTCCTAGGAGATACCCCTCCCCGTGGCGAAAATGCCGCTGCATGCATACGCGGCTCCCTTCGCTCAGGGTTGGTAGATACAAGCCAAGGGTAGGGGTGTAGCGGGGCTTTGGGGCGGTCTTGCCGCTGCGGCAATGGTGTCTTCGCACGTACTGGACCGCACGCCTACCGAGGTACGTAGCTATCCGCCTATGCGGCTACATAGGTAGTCGAAACGGAAAATCTGGAAGTATCACGGTGCGCCTGCGCGGGGCGCTATCTAGGGTCTCCCCTATCGTGCAAGCATACCCCTAGACGCAACGTAGGTATCGGCAGTGTTTTTCGGGATGTCCTGCGGTGTGTATCCCCTGCCAGACGAAACGCTATACCACTTACCGTCGGCACCGGGGATGGTGTCGGCTGGGGGAGTCGGAAGATATGAGTTAGTACCTTCACCATTATCACAGATGACCCATTTCCAATTTAGACCAAGGGAAACTTTCGATAGGGATTGGCAATGGCCGAACATCTTGTTGGCATTGACCGTCGAAGCGAGATCGAAGCCCGAAAGGTCGAGGGATTGCAGGGATAAGCAGTCGAAAAACATCCCGAACAGCCCTGCTTTATCAGGGTGCGCAGACCAACCTCGAATATCAAGGTTCTTAAGCGAATGGCACTCTTGGAACATGCAGTTGAAGTTGTATGTACTTGAGACATCCCATGAGGAAAGATCGAGTGACTGCAACTGTGTTGCCATGAAGAAAGTATCGGCCATCTGGGTGCATTTGGATGTATCAAGCCGTGCGACATCAACGGACTTGAGCTTAGTCATGTTCGAAAACCAAACGCTTACGCTTTTAGGGGCGATGCGATCATCTACGATCTTGACCGCCTCAATCTGCGATTGATGCGCCGCCCAGGGAGCGGTCGACGAGCCATATCGGTTGGTAGGAGTCTCGACAAGCGTATACGTCCCCGTCTCATACCCCGTGTAAACATCGGTCACCCTGCGGTAGTTGAACATGTCTCCCGCCTTAGGCACGCCGCGGCGCTTGTAGAACATGAGGCTATTGTCATCGGCTGAGTAGACCGCGAACGCAGTACCCTTGTTGGGGTCGGGGATGTCCACCGGCTCGTAGAAGTTCTCGCCCGTGGTGCCCGACCCGATAGCCCCTGCCACGAGGTTGAACTGGTTCCTGATGGCGGATGAGACCCACGGCCCGGCAATCAATATCACCAAAACGATGATCGCGATGATCAGGACGTACTCTACCGTCGACTGCCCCTTCAGGCGGCGGGTAAATCTCGGAGATACCCCCCCCCGAAAGGAATTTCCGCTGCGTTCATGTGCGGCTCCTCTCGGATTGCTTTGAAATCATGGGGAAGCGTAGCCCGCGACGTGCCGCATGGAACCGATGTGCCGCAGCGGCAAGGACAGCAGTTGTGATCTGGGTTTGAGAATGGCTAAAGAAATCAGTGGATGGTTTGGCGTGTTCAAATTGAGGGAAATGGCTAAAAAATCAGCCAGGGAGAAGAAGCTCTTGAAAATCAATCGAATGAACCATGACAGCTGTGTTGGTCGTCAGCAACGATTAGGTAGCGTGTAGGTATTTCTAAAGGGCACGGCTATGCAAAAGTGCGGCAGCACCACCGAGGTGAGCCGCGGTATCAGAGCATCTGGTCACTTGGATACGATCTCGAACGATATCTCGGTAG
This sequence comes from Collinsella sp. AM29-10AC, assembly GCF_003469085.1. NCBI lineage: Bacteria > Bacillati > Actinomycetota > Coriobacteriia > Coriobacteriales > Coriobacteriaceae > Collinsella > Collinsella sp. AM29-10AC. Next base: position 8,216 of record NZ_QSKB01000042.1, on the reverse strand, counting down.
TCGGGAGGGGTCACGGCTGCTTTCGGGCGGTCGGAGGATGTGGTTACGATCTCAATTGAATCGAGGTTCATGGGGACGGTACCGGCGGTCACTTCGAGGCATCCCTGAGTGTGCTTCGGGCCGAACGACAATTGCCAAGGCTTGACGGCCCTCGATACCGCCAAGACGGGTGCGTGACCATCTGGCTCTGCCGCTCCGTACCAAATGACATCGAGGGGAATCTTCATAAAGAACATGTGGATTGAAGAGCAGTTGCGGAACAATCCGGCATCACCGATTGGCATCTCGGGGCGTCCCATCAATCCCATGAAGCGCTTCCAGAAGGTGTCCATCACCTCGAATTTGTAGGAGCCGATGTTGTTTCCAGTTGCGTCGAACAGGCGAGCCTCGCTATCTGCCATGAAGGTATCCTCTCAAGCCAAAGTCTTTGATGGTTTGAAGATAGGGGTCATGGGGTCTAGCGAGGCTGATTTGCCGCTGCGGCAATTTGGGTGCTAGAAGGGTTGGCTAGAAGCAGAAAGCGGGGAACACGTAGCTGTTGTTCGTCGCACTGCCGTTGCTATAGCGACCGCCGTAATAGACATAGCGAAATCCCGCGCCGCTGCTCGGGTGCACCGAACGAGTCCAGTAATCGAGGCTCAACGAAGCTCCAGAATATTCCAACATCGACACACCCTTGGACTTGTAGTACTCGTACTGGGTACCATCGGAGTCGAGGCCACCGTAGATTTCGGTCATCGAGAGCAGGAAGACCTTGTCGGTCGTGGCCGAAGGCGTGCCGGCGGTACCGCCGCCCTTGTTATCGGTTATCTTCTTGACGGACTTCACCTTAGACTGGAGCTCGCCGGGCAAAAGCGACCAGAGGTCACCGCTGTTGAGACGGCCGCGAAGCTCCGACTTCTCCCAACCGCCGGCGTTGGTCTGGGTGGCGTTCATTCTCTGGGTAGACAAGGCGGTGTTGGTCGCCTTAAACGTCAGGCCCGCCTTGCCAGAGCCATCGGCAAGGTCATCGTGGTTGATGCCGATGATGCGGTAGGCCATCGCCTTGCCATTGGTCAGCTTCACCGACCAGGTCGTTCCCGCGTCCATCGCAGCCTTCGCCTTGGCGTAGACGACCGAGGACGTGCCGTTCCTGGCGATGTCGGTGGCCGCCGCCTTCTGCTCGTCGAGCGTCCAGTCCTTTGCCTCCTTATTCACAACCGTCTTCATGGCTTCGTGATAGGCCTTTTCCTCGGCGCTCAGGAAGCTGTCTCCATCGGTGCCACCGTCAACCGTATTCGTGATCTGGTTGAATTGGTTGCGGATGGCGCTGGAGACCTGCGGTCCCGCAAATACCACCACCAGACCGATGACGGCCGCGATCAAGACATACTCGATAATCGATTGACCTCTGAGGCAGGTCGTCTCAGGAACGACCCCCCCCCGAGGCGAAAATGCCGCTGCATGCATATGCGGCTCCCTTCGCTCAGGGCTAATAGATACGGCGCTATCGTAGGGACGGTGTGGGGGTTTGCGGCGGTCTTGCCGCTGCGGCAAGGACAGCAGTTGTGATCTGGGTTTGAGGATGACTAAAGAAATCAGTCAATGAGAGGATGCTATTGAAAGCACTCCGATCGACCAGGAATGAAGCAATGTCCAGCCGTTAGGGCTGGACAGGTTTGAGTTGTGAAATGTGGGGGCGTATATCCATCAGGAGTCATCATCGGCTTCGCCGATGCATCTGATGGCACTGAAGTCGCCATGGTTTCTGGCGGGTTCGAAGGCGTACCTCTTCCCGCGCCATACGTAGAAGCCGTTCTCGCGAATAGCCTTGAGGTCGGCGGGTTTTATGCAATGGCCGTCGGCTCTTACCTTGAAGGTCGTCCCGCACCCCGAAACCAGCCTCCATGAACCATCTTGTGACCAGTGGTTCGAAGTGCAAGTGAAGGATTTCTTGTTCTTAGTGAGCTTTAGGGCTTGGCCGCATTTGGGACACAAACCATAGATATCGGCGAAGGCCTTTTCCTGTTTGTCGAATGCGTTATCCAGAACCGCAGCCGCCTCGCGCTTCGTTAGGTGCTCGACATCGATCGCCTCGGCATCGTCACCAAGCATGCGCCTAATTTGACCGATTTGGGCGCTGGAGGCGGGCTTGTTGCCCCATTTTTTGACAGATTCAGTGTCCCATAGGGATCTGTCTTGGGAGGGTACGGGATAGTGGTCTAACCAGCGTCGAACTGCGGCCTCGGCTTCAGTCTCATCGTCATATTCACGGACAGTCTTGTTGTTGCCGTTGAAATCGACCATGACGCGGTAGAGGATATCGGGGGCGTGCATGCGAACCGACCAGCCCTTGCCTCGGATGACCTTCGAGCCGTCTGCGCGGCGAATCCAAGCGATATTCTGGCTCGATGATGTGAGGTCGACCTTGCGGGCGGAGAGAACCCAGCCCTCGGGAGTGTCCTCGGATGCCTCGATACGGTCGCGTAGACCCGACAGAGGGCCACGGATGGCCTTTTTCTCGTTCTCATCGAGGTCACTCGGGTCGATGCCGATCAGGCTCGGAGCCGTGCAGATATCGTTCTTATCGGAATCGCCCACGCAGTCTATCAGCAGCAGGTTCTTTTTCCTGTACCCCGTTTCGGGGTCCTCGTAGAGACGCAGGCCGCGCCCGACCATCTGCGTATAGAGAGTTGAGTTTCGCGTCGGCCGGGCTAGTAGAATCGTCTCGATGAGAGGCATGTCAGTGCCTTCGGTGAATACACCGAAATTGATGATGACGGGAATCTTTCGAGCGGTGAAGTCCTCGATAATCTGGCGGCGCTCGTCCATCGGGGTCTTGCCATCGACGACCACCGCGCCCTCGATGAGTTCGGCCAACGCGTAGGCATGTTTGACCGACGAGGCGAAGATGAGAGTCTGGCCGCGATGGAATCGGCGGTATGCCTCGGCGACCTGCGCGTTCGATTTCGGGCGATTCACGGCGTCGTTTAGGGCGTTCAGCTGGAAGTCTCCCGCGACGTGCTTCACGCCAGCGGTGGACCATTCGACCTCGACCTGCATGCAGTCGATATCGCAGAGGTACCCGCGGCGGATACCCCAGAGGAGATCGCGCTGGAAGACAATATCCTCGAAGATATCGTCCAATCCCCTACCGTCGCCTCGATTCGGCGTCGCCGTGAAACCGATGTGGAGACGGGGTTGCAGGTAATCGATTATCTTGCGGTAAGTTGGCGCTGAGGCATGATGCGCCTCGTCGGTCACGATGAGGTCGAAATCGCCCGGCTTGAAGTTCCGCTCAAGGCGGGTGCCGCGCGATAGGGTCTGCACCGAACCGGAGACGACTGGCTCGCCATCCGAATGCCTTTCGGCTTTCTCGATTCCCACGGGGCAATCGAAATACTTGACCGGCTGCGCCACCAGCTCGTCCCTATGAGACAGAATCAGCATTCGGCCGTGCCTGTGGATGTTCGCGAACGTGACGGTCTTGCCCAAGCCGGTTGCCATTTGCACCAGATGGGCGCCGCCGTCAAGGTTGTCGATTATGTCGATACATTCCGCTTGGTAGTCCCTTAATTTCAAACCGCTCGCGGACATGTGGCTCCTATCTCATGGAGGCCTGTGCCGCGGATCCGTGGTATGGGTAATTTGCGTTTATGGATTCGCGGCATATGGCCATGAAGTCCGGCCCCTTGTCCAGGCGACGATCGGTCGCATTGAATTACGGAACCCTACGAGACCCTTTCCCTCTCAGGGTAATCGCTGGCAGGAGACGTAGTCTGCTAAAACCGCCTATATCGACCTCACCTGGGTACTCGGTATCCGAAATGGGTCCCGTCATCCTTTGCGCCTTTCGCCAAGTTTTGAGCACTTGCGGACTCTTTCAGGCCCTTAGTGGCCACGTCCTCCGCGCTCGGCGCTCACCGATGCTGATCAGGCGTCGGATCGCGCGGCAGGCAACCGGATAGGTCAAGAATAGCCAGTCGGGCGATATTTGTTTATCGGGAATGATGGCCGAGCGGCAGGTGGATAGTGAGGAATTGCGCCTGGCGATGTGTCGGACGGGCAGATGGAGACAATTCGGGTTACTAGATGCGCGGGTAGGTGGTTATCGAACAGGAAGATTTTGCGGGGAGTTTGAACGTGTTGTGGAGGCGGTTCGGCTACGGGGAGTGTGGCGCGTAGCTGGGGCGACGGTTGAGTTCGGGGGTTTTGACGGGTCGTGGGTAAACCGCCGCGGCGGTGAGAATTGTGTGGCGGAGCGGCACAGGTAAGGGGGTAACGCGCGGGTAGAGGGGCAGGAATAGACAAAAGGGCGGAAACAGGGCTTTTAGCTTTGCGATATGGGGGATGATAACAAGGTGTTTTGCTGCGGGGCGCCTTTTTGGGCGCCCCGTGTGTTGGGCTGGGTGGTTGGAAGCAAAAGAAAGCCCGCACGGGCTGTGCGGGCTTAACAGATGAATCTAGAGACAGAAAGATGAATTAGAAGCAGAAGGCAGGGCAGATATCTGTATTAGAGCCATTCGAAACGGTCCAATTTGAGCCACCATCGTTGCTTGTGCACCTAAATCCGTAATTACCAACTAGAGAGCGAGTCCAAATGTTTCCGGGAATGTAACGCCAATTTGCACTCGAGCTTGTGCAGCCTTTTACCCTATAAAATTCGTATTGAGTACCATCGCCATCTTTATCACCCCAGAGTTCAGTCGATGAAAGCAAATAGAGTCTATCGTTAGTCGGAGTAACTATTGAGTTTTGATCTTGCCCCTTCGTGTTGTTCGTCAATTTGGTGACGGTTTGCACCTTTGATTGAAAATCATCAGGCATGAGGTTCCAGATCTCGCCGGAGTTCATCTTCTGACGGAGCTCCGACTTCTCCCAGCCGCCGGCAGTTGTTCCCTCAGCGTTCATCTTCTGGCTTCCAAATGTTCTATAGGTGGTAGTTACAAACGTCAACCCCGCCTTGCCTGAACCGTCCGCGAGGTCATCGTGGTCGATACCGATGATGCGGTAGGTCATCGTCTTACCGTTCGTCAGCTTTACCGACCAAGTTGTCCCCGCATCCATGGCGGCCTTGGCCTTGGCATAGACAACCGACGACGTGCCGTTCTTGGCGATGTCGGTGGCCGCCGCCTTCTGCTCGTCGAGCGTCCAGTCCTTGGCTTCCTTGCTCGCAACGGTCTTCATCGCCTCGCGGTAAGCCTTCTCCTCCGCGCTCAAGAAGCTGTCGCCTTCGGTCCCGGAGTCGACCGTGTTGGTGACTTGGTTGAACTGGTTTCGGATGGCTCCGGAGACCTGAGGGCCGGCGAAGATCACTACCAAACCGATGACGGCCGCGATCAGGACGTACTCGATGATTGACTGCCCTCGGAGGCGGGTATTCCTAGGAGATACCCCCCCCCGAAGGTTAATTGCCGCTGCATGCATATGCGACACTCCCTTCGTATGGGGATTGATATTGCATGCGGGAGCGTACGATACGGCGTGGGAGACGCAGCCTGTCTTGCCGCAGCGGCATGGCAATCTTTGCCCTCGCAGCCTCTTCAACTTGGACTTAAAAGCAAAATCAAAATTATTATTGGGATGATGTTGATCTTCTTGTCATGTAAGGGTACAATTTAGACATCTCGAAAGGGATCCAGACTCGGCTGGTAAACCTGACGTTCGGCGCGGTGTACGTGGACGCGCCTGGAGAGCTTGACCTCGAGTACGTTCAAGCCTAGGGGCCTAAGCCCCCGCGCCTAGACTTCGGTTTAGGAGAGCAGACTGGCAGGCAGCAACCGAGAATCAATAAGGGCGCGAAAGCGCCCTTATTTGTTTAGAGAGTAGATGTTGCCGCTGCGGCACCGATAACGACAGTTTCAGCGATTGAGGTAGTTTTCCCAAAAAGGAGGCACCTCATGAGAAGCAACAGCTATGGGCGTCTAGCCGGCAAGGAAGAAGCTGAGGCAATAATTTCACTAGCCCAGCAGTTCGATAAGAATTTGAATGGCAAATCTTTTCTTATTTGCTTCGGTACAAAGACACTTCGTTTTCTCGAAGTGTCATTTTCTGCTGGCAACTTCAGTCATCTCGCGGGCATCGACAAACACAATTGCCGAATCAAACCTCATGAGGTGTATGCCCGAGCGATTGCAGGCAATCTTAAACCCCAAGACCTCGGCTATAGCATCGCGCCTAAGTTTAAGATGAAAACAATCGCAGCCAAATTCCTAAATGAATTCGGTTCCACCGCAACACATGTGAGTGCAGTCAACAAGCGTCGCTCAAAAGTTAACGCTGAGATTTGGATATCCGGATCAAAAGCAGGCTTCGCAATTGGCGCGATTCACATCGGTTCAAAGAAATCGGGGCCGGTAACCTTCGCCCCGACAAGCCTTCAACTCCTGAGCGATATCGAACTCCAAGAAAAGTCGGTTGGCACGGTTGAGCCTATCGCTATCATCCTCTCGCGCAGGAATGACGAAATGTCCTATTCGGTCATTGAATATTTAGACGAAAATCTCACCGAAATCCACTCTTCTTCCCTTGCCTCGATACTGTTGAGCTGCGGAAATGAAGTAGCGCTAAGGAATAAATATCCTGAATTATGCGATCGGCTTTTCGACAAGGATTTCGAATCGCTCTATGACATTTCGGAATACGCCACGGAGTATGCCGAGGAGTGCAATCGAATCAACGCCCGCCGCGCGGAAATCGAAACGAGCCTCTCGAAATAAATACTCTCGAAGGCCGAGTGTCCTGTTGCCCCCTGAGCCTTCCGCCGTTGAGATGGCACCCGTGCATTGGGTCATCCCCTCTCTATGGGAAGTCCGATTAGAGTGACATGAAGTTAGTACATGCAACGGCGGATATATCAGCTAACAGTCAAGCTGTCATCGGTATGGCGCTTAAGCAAGGCGGCTATTTGAACCTGCTCAGGAAACGGCTCAAGGGATTGCGCTGCCACCATCGTTTCTTGTCGGTTTTCCCTTTCGACCAATCAGAGTTAGAACCATCGGATTCATCGGCTGCATTCTCATCTGGTTGAACAGCTTGATCTTCCTGCCCGTCAGCCATATCGTACGATTCCGCATCCGTTTCAATCGTTCCGAAGTAATCGAGCTCCGGTCCCTCGATCTCGGAATCCGCCTCCCTATCGATCTCGTCTACGATATCGCATAGACGAGTCAAATCCTCCCAAGTCAGGCGAGGCTGATTGCCCCAATCCTGCTTCCCGATACCCTTTGCCACGGCAATGTGGGCATGTCTGCCGATATATGAAAACTGAGCCCTTTCACTTTTAGAAAAACCAGATTGGTCTACATAGGGATGGTAATTATCCAGCACCGATACAGCCCTTGCAGCCCAAAGCCATTCGCGGCGCCTATCTCGCTGACATCTCGGGGACAGATCACCGAATACGATCCTCTGGAGCAATGATTCGCAATCCTCCGAGGTCAAATCGATACCGCCAAAATTTATCTCGATAACGTCCAGACCGATCTCGCTAAACTTTACTGCGTCTTCCAGCGACTTTTGGTGCTCCACGCGAATTTCAACCGCAACCCTGCCGAGATCCCCACGGCTATCTTTCAGTGTCAGGACGGCATCTGGGCGCAGGCCGTTTTCCTGAGTCGTCTCAAGCTCAACGGCCTCGATGGTGCTTTTTCTCGCCGAGTACGGCACCCAGATCTCCGGATAGACGCAGCGGTCGTCCTGTTCGAAAGTCTGCCGCCAATCGTGAACCCATCGTCCGGAATCGCTCATCCTCGACGCGTGCGGCGCGGCGTCCGCCAAGGAGACCATCGGGAGGCGGAACTCCCTGCCGACCGAGTCGGCCAGAAGAGACTTAACTGCCCTATGCAGCTGCGACTCGAAACCTCCGCCACACGAGGACAGCGAAGAGTGCCTGAAGCACTTGTAGTACGGGTGAGGCGTATTTGTCGCAGTCCGCACGGCCTGCAGTTTGCCGCCACAGGACGGGCAGCCGAGCCCGCAGCGCTCTCCGTACCTGTCGAGCGGTACCGAGCTCAACCATACAAACCTATCAGTTTGTGGGTCATATCCGAACGGCACGCCCCGTCCCGCGCATTTCGAAGCCATAGGACACCTTTCTGCTCACCTTGTTTAAGTCAACGTACAGGAGGCGCATAGTTCGGATTGGCCGTTGCCGCTACGGCAATCATGTTGGCTTGCCAATAGAAAGGCTCTGTTAGACCAGAATTGACATTTAGCACTTTTTCGAGCCGGGACGA
>NZ_QSKB01000041.1:0-13168 GCF_003469085.1 Collinsella sp. AM29-10AC | reverse complement strand
CTCCCTTTTCTCGAACCTTAATTTCAAAGTCCAAGAAATGGGATGCAGTTCAATTTAAGTCTGTCCCCAATGAGTGCCGGCAGGAAAGGAACGTCCCCAAGTGCCGACATATTGGGACAGTCCTTGCCAGCCCGGCCGGCGAGCCGGCGAATCGGCAAAGACTGTCCCCAGCGACCAGTCGTTTAAGAACGTCCCCAATGACTAGGTGGCTAGGCGTGGGATTTGTTGTGCGCGAGGGCTAGGCCTACGGCGGCGATGGCGGCGGCGAAGAGCACGGTGACGCCCAGGTCGCAGGCGATGTCGCCCAGCACGGTAGACGTCAAATCAGAGGCAAGCGCCTTGCCGATCGCGTCGTTCACCCAAAACGTCGGCACAAAGTGCGCCACCGTCTGCACGGCCGAGCCCATCATCGAAAGCGGCATCCAGGCGCCGCCCAAAAACGTCATGAGCAAGCCAAGCAGGTTGCCCACACCGTTGAGCAGCTCTTCGCGCGCGCCCAGGCTCGAAAGGGCAAAGCCAACGGCCAGCGGCGTGCACGCCAGGGCAAACGTTGCCGCCAGCGCCAGGCACACACGGCCCACGCCGACCTCGGCGACCGCGCCGGCAAAGCCCACGACGCCCATCATGCTCGACACAAACCAGATACAGACAGTGAGCACGGCGGCGGCCGCGAACACGGCAAGCGAACGCTGGCGCTCGGAGAGCGGACCGGCCTCCATGCGGCGCACGCGCTCGGGCTCGTTCATGCCCGAGAACACCAGCCCCACCGACACGATGACCGACGAGATGATCGCATACGCGCCAAAGTTGAAGTACGACTCGAGTGTAGCGGCGGCAGTCGAGTCAACCTTGACCTGCTCGATCTGGACCTCCGCACGCTTTGCGGCAGCATGCTCGGCGGCCTTGGCGACATCGCCGTCGGAAGCAGCTGGCTCAAGTGCCGCCGCAGTACCCGCGAGCGAGACCCACCGCGAGGCCTCGGCAGACGAAAGCGCTGCCGCCATGGTGCCGGAGCCGTACGTCACATCGAGCTTGGGCAGGTCTTCCCCCGCACGCGCGGCTGCAACAAGATCGTCCTCAAACCCCTCCGGGATAAAGAACACGCAATCGGCGCTGCCCTTGGCGCTGTTACTCTTGGCGAGCGCATCCGCAAGGTCGTACATGTCGTCACCAACGCCCGTGACCAGGTCAAAGCGTGAGCCTAGGTGCTTGGTAAGCGCCCGCGAAAGGTCGCTATTGTCGCGGTCGACCACGATCACATTGGTGTCGTAGGGCTTGTACTCGGTAAGCTGCGACGAGTTCCAGCTCACCGAGGCCGCGATGAATACGCCCATGAGCGAGATGAACACCGTATAGATGAGCAGGTATAACGGGTGCGCGAGCGCCATGCGAAGCGCGGTCTTAAAGGTGCTCATAGCGGCTCCTTCCAAAGATCAGCGTAGCGGCGACGACAAACACCAGGGTCATCAGGACGAGCGCGCCGGCGCGGACGGCGAAGGGCCCCAGATCCTCAAAGAAATACAGGCGGTTGAACATGTCGCAGATGAGCTTGACGGGGTTGAGCCAGCACTCGGCCGGGCAGGCGCGGGCGACATCGTCGGCAAGCGCCATCGCCGGCTCGCCGTAGAGTCCGGCGAACAGGGCGCACGTGGTAGCGAAGCCCGTGAGGATACCGGACTTGGACGCCTTGCCGCCCTTAACGGGAAGCGTGCCCACAAAGAGCCCCAGGCCCGTGGCGGCAAGCGCGGATGCAGCACCGCCCACCAGACACAGCCCCTCGCGCCCGCCAAAGTCGACGCCAACGACTAGGCGCACGTAGCCAATCGCGACCGCCATCGAGGCAAATGAGACCAGCCACGAGCCGACAAAGATGCCGGCCAGCGACGCTGTCTTGGAAAGGCCGCCCACGCAGCGGCGCGCACCAAGGCCCGACAGATTGGGCTGCAAATCGACGACGCTCAAAGCGGCAAACTCGGCAGACATCATCGCGACCAGACCAAAGAGCGCGTAGTAGTAAATGGTCGTGCCGTCGGGCGTGGTGCGCGTCAGGCTCACGCGGCGGGTTCCGCCCTCGAGCGACAGGGCGCGCGCAACCGCCTCCGGGTCGGCGAGCGCCGCCGGGTTGTCTTGGGCAATCTGGCGCATGAGCTCGGCATTTTGCGTATACGAGCTCGCCACCGTCTCCAGGATGCTGCGGTCGGTGAGCGCCGTACTGGCGCGCGAGCTATCGTAGCTCGAAAGCAACGTAAGCTTGGGCGCGCCCGCGGCATCGACCGTGTAGACGCCCGCGACTTCGCCGGCCTTGAGCGCACGGTTCGCGGCAGCCAAGTCTTCGTACTCGCTCACATCGAGCAGCTGGTCGTCGCCTGCCTTGGCAAGCGAAGCCGCCACATCCTTAAAGGTCGAGGCATCCCAGGCCTCGTCCGCCACGACGGCAACCGGCACCGGGTCGACCGTGCCGTCGGAGCTGAGGTTCGCAAACATAAACATGAACATCGTGGAAAGCGCGATAGGAAAGAGAGCGCCCCAGACCCACGTGCTCGGCCGGCGCAGCAGCGTCTTGACCGTGGTGATGATGGTGTTGAACATGGCCGCCCCCTAGTCGCGCAGCTCGCGGCCGGTGATCTCGAGGAACACGTCGTTGAGGGTCGGCGGTTCGGAATAGATGCGGCCGAGCGGCACGTCATGCGAGCGCAGCGCATCGAGAATGTCCGTCAGGTTGTGCGGGCTCGCTTCGCACGAAAACGTGAGCTGTCCCGCCGTTGCCGAAAGGTCCAGAACGTGCGGCAGGCTTGCGACGGCACCGAGCGCCGCACTCGGAACCTCGCCGACCTCGATTACAATCTTCTCGCCCATCTGAATCATGCGCTTGAGCTCGTCGTTAGTGCCCTGCGCCAGCACGCGCCCACCGTCCATGATCATGATGCGGCTGCAGATTTGCTCGATTTCCTCCATGTAATGGCTGGTATACACCACCGTGGCACCCTCGTCGCGCAGGCGGCAAATGCCCTCCAGGATGGCGTTGCGGCTCTGGGGGTCGACCGCCACCGTGGGCTCGTCGAAGAAGATGAGCTCGGGCTTGTGCGCGATGCCGCAGGCAATGTTGAGCCGGCGCGCCAGGCCGCCCGAGAGCTTACCGGGGCGGAACTTGGTAAAGTCGCCCAGGCCGACAAAGTCGATCGCCTCGTCCACCAGCGCGCGGCGGCGCTTGCGGTCGTTGACGTAGAGACTGCAGAAATAGTCGATGTTCTCGCGCACGGTGAGCTCGTCGAACACCGCCACCTGCTGCGGCACCACACCGATGCGGCGCTTGAGGTCGTAGCGGGCGGGCGTCATGCGCTCGCCGAACAGCTCGATGGTGCCTTTGTCGTAGGCGAGCAGCTGCAGGATGCAGTTGATGGACGTGGTCTTGCCCGAGCCGTTGGGGCCCAGCAGGCCAAAGATCTCGCCGGGGGCGATACTCAGGTTAAAGTGGTCGAGCGCAATAAGGTCGTCGTAGCGCTTAACGAGGTTTTCGACGTGGACGATGTCTGTCATGAGGCGGCCCTTCTGTTGCTTGCGGCCCGGTACGATTGCATCATCGCAGGAGCTGACGGCGCGCACCAGTGAGCTTTGTCACGAGTGCGGGGCGGTCGCGTAGCCTGCTGACGCGACCGCCCCGCCGCGTGGGAGGAATGTCACGGTTGCTTTGAGTGGCGCCTCCCCCGTGCGCGGCATCGCGTACAATACCCGTATGAACAGGCTATTCGACAAATCGATCGTGCTGGCGTGCTGCATCGCAGCCGCCACGGGCCTTGCTGTGGATGCTCGCCTGGTCGCGGCGTTTTGCCTTGGCGTTGTCATCGCCGCGCTGGCCGAGGTCGCGCAGGGAGAACGCGCCCGTCGCGCCAGCGAGGCCGGCAGCTACGCCTACGTCATCGCGGCTGTCTTCGTGCCGCCGTTTGTGCCGTTCGCACCTCTCGCCCTCTATGACATCGCGCGACGCGTGCGCCGTGAACGCATCTGGCCCGCGCTGGCAATTGGCTCCGTGTTTGCCTGCGCACTTGCCACGGACCTTCGCTGCGGCGCGCTCACCACCCGAACGCTGTTGCTAACCGCCATCCTTTCGGTCGCCGCCACGTTGCTGTCGCTGCGCACCGCGCAGCTGGAGCGCGAACAGGAACGCATGCGTCGCACCCGCGACAAGCTGCAAGAACGCGCCCTGGCACTCGAGGCACGCAACCGCGACCTCGCCGACCGCCAGGACTACGAAGTCGAGCTCGCGACGCTCGCCGAACGCGCCCGCATCGCGCGCGAGATCCACGATAACGTGGGCCACCAGCTCACGCGCGCTTCGCTTCAAACCGAAGCCCTGCGCGTGGTCCATGCCAACGAGCCCGGCGTTGCCGCCGATTTCGCCGACGTCAAATACACCGTTGACGAGGCGCTCCAGCTCGTGCGCGCCAGCGTCCACGCGCTCAACGACAACGCCGTCGACCTTTCCGTGCAGCTCGAACGCATCGTTGAAGGCGCGCGCTCGGACGGCGGTCCGCGGATTGAGCTTGAAGTTATGACCGAACATGCGCCCGCAAACGTCGCGAACTGCTTTGCGGCGGTCCTGCGCGAGGCGCTCTCCAACACCATGCGCCACGCTTGCGCCCATGCTGTCACTGTACGTTGCATGGAGCATCCGTCGTTTTACCAGCTCATCGTTACCGACGATGGCGCGGGCGGGGTTCAAGCAAGCGGCCACGGCGCCGCGGAGGGCATGGGGCTTGCCTCTATGCGCGAGCGCATCGAGGCGCTTGGCGGCACCTTCACCGCCGGCCCGCGTGCCGGCGCCGGCGGCTGGCGCGTGTTTGCCACCGTTCCCAAACAGCAAGGAGATGATGGCCGATGAGGCTCATCGTTGTCGACGACGACCGCCTAGTGGTCGATTCGCTCAAGATTATCCTGGGCGCCCAGCCGCAGATCGAGGTGGTGGGCACCGGAGCCGACGGCAACGACGCGGTGGCACTCTACGCCGAACTCGCACCCGATATCGCGCTGCTCGACATTCAGATGCCGGGGCGCGACGGCCTATCGGCGGCGCGCGAGATCCTCGAGCGCGATCCTGCAGCACGCGTGGTGTTTCTGACAACGTTTTCGGATGACGAGTACATTGTGTCGGCACTCAAACTGGGCGCCCGCGGCTACCTGATCAAGACCGATGTCGCCGCTATTCCGCCGGCGTTGGCGCAGGTCATGGAAGGTAAACGTGTGCTCGAGGGCAAGGCGATCGAAGATGTTGACTTTGACGGGATGGGCGACAAGACGGGCACGCCCCGCCGGCCCGCAGCCTTTGCCAGCCTGACCGACCGCGAGTTCGAAGTCGCCGAGCTCATCGCCCGCGGTCTCGATAACAAGGAAATCGCCGCCACCGCCTATATGGGCGAAGGCACGGTGCGCAACCACATCAGCTCGATCCTTGCAAAGATGGGCCTGCGCAACCGCACGCAGATCGCCATCGCCTACCTGCGAGGGTAATTACCCAACGGTCAACCGCCCCGGCACAGCAAAATGGCTGTAACCGATTTAATGCCATTTCAAAACTATGCCGGATTACTACGATGAATCGCCCGCCTTCGACCACGGCAAATTGCGCGCTTACAAAACCGCAGGTAGAACGCTTGCATTATTTAGAAAAATGCAGTCATGGTCGGGAATGTCGAATTCGTCGTAGTAAACCGACATAGTTTTGTTCGGATAGTCCCGCACGGATACCATCCCAGGCCTCGCGGGACAAAAATGATCCGTTTTCTTCCGCCCGCGGAGATCGGCTGACAGCGCCCGCCACGAAATCGGTCCATCTACTACGTTTGACTCGATGCCCCCGACCATACCCGCTTTTCATGCAAAATCGCAGACGTTCTACCTGCAGTTTTGCTTTTGCATTTTTCGCCATGGTTGAGGGTAGCGGCTTAAACGTAGTAGATGGGCCCATTTCGTGGCAGGCGGGTCATTTTCGGGCTGGACGGGTCGCGTGGCGGCCCACCCGCGCGTTCACGCGCGGGGCCGGGGGGGCATTTTTGCCCCGCCGGCCCCTATTCCAGCGCTATACCAGCCCCATTCCAGCGCTACTCCGGCTTGGTTTCTACCGTGGGAGTCTTATCCGCCGCGACTGGAGTGCGCGCGGTGTCCATAGTCAGGCAGTGCTTGGGGCAGCTTTCGATGCACTCGCCGCACACCACGCAGGCGTACGGGTCAATCGACCAGGTACCGCCCTTGCGATCGACCGCGAGCGCGCCCGCCGGGCAGCGACGCGCGCACATGCCGCAGCAGATGCACACGTCCATGTCGTTGACGATGTGCCCGCGCAAGCGCTCGGGCGCCGTCAGCTCCTCCTGCGGATAGCACACCGTGACCGGCTGCTTGACCATAGAGCCCAAGGCCGTCTTGGCAAATGTCAGCAAACTCATGCCGCGCCTACCTTTCCGTGCAGCTAATGCAGGGGTCGATGGTCAGGATAATCATTGGCACGTTGGCAAGGAGCACGCCCTGCAGCGCATGCGTCAGACCCGCCAGGTTTTGCGACGTCGGCGTTCGCACGCGAAAACGGTCCAGGTTCTTGGTGCCGTTGCCACGCACATAGTAGTACGCCTCGCCACGCGGCTGCTCAATCACAACCTCGCCGCGCGCGCCGTCGGCCGGCGTAAGCTTGGTGCGCCCGCCAATGCCGTCGTGCGGAATCTTGCCCACAAGCTCCTTGATGATGTCCATAGCCTGCGTGACCTCGGCACAACGCACCTGGCAGCGGGCATAGCAGTCGCCGTCGGTCGCCACGATGGGCTCAAACGCAGCCAAGTCCGCATAGGCACCGTCGCCAAACATGCGCACGTCGTAATCCACGCCCGAAGCGCGACCGAACGGGCCGACCATCGAAAGCTCCAGCGCGTCCTTCTTGCTGATCACGCCCACGCCATGTAGGCGCTCACCACAGCTGTCATCGTCCAAAAACGTATGTACCAGGGCCTCGTAGTCGGGACGCATGGCATCGAGCGTCTGGACAATGCCCGCCAGCTCGGAATCCTCGATATCGTGCTTAAGGCCGCCGATCTCGTTAATCGACAGGATCACGCGACCGCCGCACGTGCTCTCAAAGATCTTGAGAATCTGCTCGCGCAGCGTCCACGAACGATAGAACAGCGCCTCAAAGCCAAAGGCATCGGCGAGCAGGCCCAGCCACAGCAAATGCGAGTGAATACGCGAGAGCTCGTGCAGAATGGTGCGGATATACTGCACGCGGCCGGGCACCTCGATGTCAAGCATGCGTTCGCAGGCGCTGGCATAGCCGCAGCTGTGGCCCACGGCGCAAATGCCGCAGATGCGCTCGGCGATGTAGCCAAACTGATGCATGTCGCGCTTTTCGGTGAGCTTCTCGAGTCCGCGGTGCACAAAGCCGATCTGCGGAATTGCCTCGATGACGCGGTCGTCCTCGATTACCAGGTCCAGATGAAGCGGCTCGGGCAGCACCGGGTGCTGCGGGCCAAACGGAATTACGGAGCGATGAGCCATGGACCTTACGCCTCCTTTTTCTGCTTGTCGCGGACGGCCTTGGCGGCAAGCGCCGCGCGGACCTTGGCCGCTTTCTCGGGATCCATGGCGGCGAGCTTTGCCTCCATCTCGGCAGCCTTGAGCGCGGCCTTGGCGGCAGCCTCGTCATGCTGAGCATCGGAGCCGGCAGCCGCTGCGGGCTGGGCGGCAGCAGCGCTCGCAGCACCCTCCCCTGCAGCAGCCGCAGCAGCGGCGGCCTTTTCGGCCGCGGCCTTGCGCGCCTTGGCCTCGGCGGCCGCGCGGACCTTCATGGCCTTCTCGCGCGCGGCCTTCACCTCGGGCGTGATAACGCTCATGGGTTCAGCGGTCGAGACCTGGTAGAAAAAGCCCTTAAAGTCGATCTGCATATCGGTGATGGCAAGACCGAATAGGTCGTGCGCTTCGTTTTCAAACGGGAATACCGCCGGATAGTACGAGCTGATGGACGGAATCTCCTGGTACCGATCAATTCCCTCAACCACCAGGTTCTCGATCGCATAGCTGCCGTCCTGCGCAATATGCTCCTGAGCAGCACGAACGTTGATAAACGTATAGACCAGGCGATACGATCCGTCGTCCACACAGCGCTCGGCGTGCATCTGCACAAAGCGGGCACCGGCGCCCTTGAGCGCCTGGACATGCGACAGAAGCTCGTCGAGCCCAACGGTGGTATAGATAGCCTTTTGCATTACTCGGCCTCCTTTGCAGCGACGGGCGTCTCAGCAGGTGCGTCGCCAGCAGCGGGTGCGGCGGGCTTCCCGGCAGGCGCGTCACCGGCACCGTCAGTCCCGGCCCCCGCAGCCACAAACCCGTCCTCGCCCAGCTCAACGCCACCGTCCCAGGTAGCGGCACCGCCCACGGTAAGCGGATCGCCGCCGGCGCGCATCACGGACTCCTTCTGGTCCAGGATGCCGCACGCCTCCACGATGGCATCGATCACGGTCTCGGGGCGAATGGCGCATCCGGGCGCGTACACGTCCACGGGAATCGCGCGGTCCACGCCGCCGATCACGTTGTAGGCATCGCGGAACACGCCGCCCGAGCACGCGCAGATGCCGCAGGCCACCACGCACTTGGGCTCGAGCATCTGGTTGTAAATCTGGCGCACGACAGGCAAGTTCTGAGCGTTGACCGAGCCCGTCACCAAAAAGATGTCCGCATGCTTGGGGTTGCCGGTATTGACCACGCCAAAGCGCTCCGCATCGAACAGCGGCGTGAGCGAGGCCAGCACCTCGATATCGCATCCGTTGCAGCTCGAGCCGTCGTAATGAATAACCCACGGCGAGCGCGACATTTTATGATCCATGGATGCCGCCTCCTAAATAAACACGTCGACGAGAATGGGCATAAGGTTGAGCAGGCCAAACACCAGCGCCACGCCCCAGCCGAGCTTAAAGCAGCTGCGCCAGGTGCTGCGGGCAAAGGTGTTGTCGATCAGGACCTCGACAAAGTACGTCGCGGCCATGACGATCAGGGCGACCAGCCAGCTCACGGGGTTGTCCCAAACAAAGAACATGCCCACCCACATCAAAAACAGCACGGTCTCGCACCAGTGCATAAGGGTCATCTTGGCCAGCGTGCCGCCGCTCATCTCGGTGGCGACGCCCTGGACAATCTCCTGATGCGCGTGATGCGAGTACGAAAGATCGAACGGCGACTTGCGCAGCTTGATGGTAAGCACCGCGAGCAGCGCGAGGAAAATGGGCGCGCTGTACACGATGATGGGGACCGACTGCCCCGTCACGGCGATGGAATCGAAGCTATCGGTGGCAAGGTACAGACCCACACTCATCAGCAAAACGGCGGGCTCGTAACTCATAACCTGCAACAGCTCGCGGTCAGCGCCAACCTGGGCAAACGGGCTTTGCGTCGAGGCGGACGCCAACACCACAAAGATCGCGGCGAGCGTCACCATAAAAGCGCACAGCAGCGTGTTGGAACCCGACACAAAGATACCGCCGCCCACCACGGTAAAGATGAGCGCGCACGCCATATAGGTATCGTCCATGGTGTTTACGCTGGCGGGGGCCTTGCGCAGCAGCTTGGCAACATCGTAGAAGGGCTGCAGCAGGCGCGGGCCCACGCGGCCCTGCATGCGGGCCGAAAGTTTGCGGTCAACGCCGTCGATCAGGCCACCAACCAAAGGCGCCAGCAAGGCAAACGCCACGGTGCCAATAAATATGCCCACGACGCCCGAACCTTCAAAATACTTGCCGCGCAGCACCGAGGGCGCGCTCATGGCAAGCCGCTCGGGCCCAATCCACGCGCAACACAGCAGCGCAAACAAGATAATGCCGCAGCACACGACGCTGCCCGCGGGGCCAATACGCTTCTCGCCAAGGGCGTCCTCCGAGTACCAATTGCGCTTTTCGGCCTTCACCTCGCGTCCCATCGAGCCGCGGAAATGGCGATATTTGTCGGTTCCCACGCCCGAAAGATATACGTTTACGTGCGGTTTGTTGCTCACGCGGAATGAAGTCAGCAGCACCACGGCGATAAACGCCACGATAACCACCATCAGATACATGGAGTCCTTGCCAATAACGTACGGCACGCGGCCAAACACCATGGCCAGGTAAGGCGACACCAGACCGCTCGAGATAACCGGGAACGCCACGCAGCACAGAATCAGCAGCGCGGCGATGGTGTTGAGCGCCATCCATTCGGTCTTATGGACATTGACTTCAACGTTTTGAGCCGTGGGGTCGACGCCCGAAAGCTTGGCAAGCCACTTGCCCCAGAAGAAGAACGTCGCGGCCGAGCCAAAGGCAAGCACCATGATCATGAGCACGTTGCCGGTCTGTGCGAACGCCACCAGGGCGCCCCACTTGGACACGAGCATGCCAAACGGCGCCACAAACATGCCCATGATGCCCAGCATCATCAGGCGCGTCAGGTGCGGCATGCGGCTAAACATACCGTCCATGTCCTCAATATTGCGGCTGCCGATATGATGCTCGGCGGTGCCCACGCACAGGAATAGCAGCGACTTGGCCACGGTGTGGAACAGGATTAGGAAGATGGCGGCCCATACGGCCTCGGGCGCGCCGACACCCAAGCAGGCGCTGATAAGGCCCAAGTTGGAGATGGTGGAGTACGCGAGCACGCGCTTGGCGTTGCTCTGCGAGATGGCCATGAGGGCGGCGAGCAAAAACGTGATGGCACCCACACTCGTGACCATGAAGCCGGTCACGGGATAGATGGCATAGAGCGGGCTCAGCTTGACCATCAGGAACACGCCGGCCTTGACCATGGTGGACGAGTGCAGTAGGGCGCTCGTAGGAGTGGGGGCAACCATAGCACCGAGCAACCAGGTATGGAACGGCATCTGCGCGGCCTTGGTGAGTGCGGCGAGCGACAGCAGAACGACCGGCATCACCAGCAGCGCGGACTGCGCGGTACCGGCGCCGGCAAGCTCGATCATGCCCGAGATGGTCAGCGGCATGCCGCTAAGGTGCAAGAACATAAGGCCCGCCAAAAACGCGATGCCGCCCAGCATGTTGAGGATGATCTGAGTGAAGGCGTTTTTGATGGCCTCGGGCGTGCGCGTGTAGCCAATCATAAGGAACGAGCACACGGTGGTGATTTCCCAACCGCAGAACAGCCACTCCAGGTTGTCGCTCGTCACGATGACGAACATGGCCGAGAGGAACAGGAACATGAGCGCCAGGAACTGCGGGCGTCGGTCGGGTGCGGTCTGCCCGCGCAGCGCGGCCTCGTGCTCGTCGTGGGCCTGGAAGTCCTTCATGTAGCCCAGGGCATACACGCAGATAAGGCTACCGACGATGCCGACGGCAAGGACCATGATCACACTCATGTAGTCTAGGTAGAGCGGCGTCGCCGTGACGGCTTCGGCCGCGGGCAGCGTCATGGCTGCAAAGACGAGCGAGCCCACCAGCTGGACTATGCCGAGCACCGTGGTGAGCGCGTTCCTATATTTGTACGCGTTGTACAGGATGACGGCACACAGGATGACATCGATGGCGGAGCTGATGATGGAGAGCACGTGCGAGGTGCCGGGAGCAACCTCAAAGCTCTGCGGGCCCGTGCCAAAAAACATGACGGCGACTACAACTGTCACCGCCATAATGATGCCAGAGCCTACAAGCCCTACCGCGTCACGGGCTCGGTCACCGCGCGCAAGCAGCATGCCCAGCGCCGGTACCAGCGGAAACAGGGTAAGGAAATACAGTAGCGTCATACCATCACTCCCCCATGCCAAAACGCTGCAACTGTTTAACGTTATAGCTCAATTAAGGAGTAGCAGCGGCGGGTTTTCGGTCAACTGGGGAGTTTTAGGCGTACGGGGTAAGGGCACGTCCGCTTTGGAGCAGAGGGCGACGTTTCCTTACCACAGCGACGGGCGCGCGGGCCACCGCGTGCGGCTTACTGGCCACTTTGGAGGATGTCCCAATAGGCTCGCGGCGGTCCGAAAAGTTGGCGCGGCAAGAAAAATGCGCCTCGTGGGCGCACCATCCCGTTTGCTATTCCATCTTTTTAACGCGCGGCTTGCGACCGCGCGGCTTATCGACCAGTGCGGACTCACCGCTCTCGCGGTACTGACGGCACCAAGCCTTGACCGAAGACTCGCTGGGAATCTTGTGCTTGATCATGGCCTCGCGAACCGTCAAGCCGTTTTCCAGACGGTCCTTAACCACAGCGAGCTTTACGTCGTACGAATAGGTGTGATGATGCGAACCGGCATTGAGAACGGCGTCGGCACCGCCCACGGCGTACGCGCGGGCCCACTGACGAGCCGTGGCCTGGGGAATGCCAAGCTCCGCGGCGAGGGCGCGATGACCGACCCCCTCTTGGAGGATCTCGACGGCGCGCTGCCTAACCTCGGGCGCATGCGTGCGAGTCCTAGTTGCTTCCGACATACCTGCCACTTCTTAGCCTTAACCGTTAATCTGCCTTCTTACGTGCATGTTAGATAGTAGCATTTTGCTGTTCGCGCGTAGCAGTTAATTGAAAATAGCAACGGCGTCATCTGGGCATTTGCTATTAATTTGCGACATTTCTTTACGTTTAATTTACGCAGCTAGTTAGCCCGCAGCTCATTGATGGTGTTTTACCAGCCAGATTGATATCTTTTTGTTTCGCTTGGTATGGTTTTCATAATTATTAACCCCTCAGCCTCTGAGCTAGCATGTCAGTCTTCCGCTTACTTTCCAGCTTTCTTCTTAACTTTCCAGCTTTCTACCCAGCTTTCCAGCTTTCCACCTAACTTTCCAGCTTTCTTTCCAGCTTTCCACCTTAGGTGTTAAGTTAAGTGGAAAGTTGGAAAGATGATGGGAAGTCGGAAAAGCTAAAACGCCTTTCTCCAGCGACGGCTGGACAGTTAGTTCAGATACGTATTTTTCTATGCTGATAAAGCTGCGCTATGGTCCCCGGAGAGGGTTCTTTGGCGACTCATTGCACGCAAATCGAGCCCAGATGGCTACCGAACCCTAGTTTTGAGCCCCTTTCTTCCCCAAAACGAGCGCCGGATGCGCCTACTGCGGTCTGGAATTATACGTATCTGAACTAACTGTCCAGCGGAGTCCAAGACTGGGATCGCGCAGATCAGAACCACCCTTAAAAAGGGTGGTTTGCTCTTAGGGTATAACCCACGGGC
>NZ_QSKB01000040.1:0-14444 GCF_003469085.1 Collinsella sp. AM29-10AC | reverse complement strand
ACGCGTTGCGCTGAGTCCTGAGGCTGTTGCAATGAAAATGACAATCAAGGAAATGAACTTCCATTTCGGCATACGGTCGATTTTTTGGGGTATTCGGTCGGCATTTCGTTATAATCATCTCGGTTTTATTTCTTATGGTTTATCTATCAGCGCAAGACGATGTCAGATGGAGGTCTGAATGTACAAGCGCACTAAGATTGTATGCACCATGGGTCCCGCCTGCGATAGCGACGAGACCATCCGCGAGATGATCAAGGCGGGCATGAACGTCGCCCGTTTTAACTTCTCGCACGGCTCCTACGACGAGCACCACGGTCGCATCGAGCGCGTCCGCCGTATTTCCAAGGAGCTCGGTCTGCCTGTCGGCATCCTGCTCGACACCAAGGGCCCCGAGGTCCGCACCGGCCTTCTGGTCGACGGCAAGAAGGTTGCCGTCAAGACCGGCGACAAGATCGTCGTCACCGCTCAGCCCACGTCCGAGGATTTCCACGGCACCTCTGAGCACATCTCCCTCGACTACCTGGCTCTGCCCTCCGAGGTCGAGAAGGGCTCCCTTATCCTGATCGATGACGGCCTGGTTGCCCTCGAGGTCGAGTCCGTCAGCGGCCAGGACATGACCTGCGTCGTTAAGAACGACGGCCTGATCGGCGAGCGCAAGGGCGTCAACATGCCCAACGTCAACATCTCGCTGCCCGCCATCACCGAGCGCGATCGTCAGGACATCCTCTTTGGCCTGACCGAGAACATCGATTACATCGCCGCTTCCTTCATCCGTGACGGCGAGTCCGTCCGCGGCATCCGCAAGCTTTGCCGCGAGAACGGTGGCGAGCACGTGACGATCTTCCCGAAGATCGAGTGTGCCCTGGGCGTCGAGAACTTCGACGAGATCCTCGAGGCTTCCGACGGCATCATGGTCGCCCGTGGCGACCTGGGCATCGAGATCAAGCCCGAGCTTGTTCCGCACATCCAGAAGGAGATCATCGCCAAGTGCAACGCGGCCTACAAGCCCGTTATCACCGCTACGCAGATGCTCGACTCCATGCAGCAGAACCCGCGCCCGACGCGCGCCGAGGTTGCCGACGTTGCTAACGCCATCTACGACGGCACCGACGCCGTCATGCTGTCCGGCGAGTCCGCTGCCGGTAAGTACCCGGTTGAGGCCGTCAAGATGCAGGCCAGCATCGCTCTCGAGACCGAGAAGTACCTCCCGGCCCACGCTCCGCTCGAGGTTCCGGCTGACGCTCACGGCACCCGCGTCGTCAACAACGTTGTGGGTATGTCCGCTGTGAACATGGCCACCACCGTTGGCGCCAAGTGCATCACCGTGCCGACGACCACCGGTCGTACCGCTCGCTTGATCTCGCACTTCCGTCCCAACATGCCGATCTGCGCGTTCTCCCGCCACGAGTGGGCCGTCCAGCAGATGATCATGTACTGGGGCGTTATCCCGCATCAGGCCGAGATTACCCAGGGCACCGTCAACGGCACGATCGTCAAGGCGATCGAGACCGCTAAGGAGCTCGGCTACGTCGAGGCCGGCGATCTGACCGTCGCCACCGCCGGCGATCCCCGCATGAGCGTCCAGCTCGAGGACAAGGTCTCCTCGACCAACGTCGCTTACGTCGCTCAGGTCCGCTAAATCGTACTTGCAAGCATGTTTGCATTGCAAAGGGCCTGGAAGGCTTCGCCTTCCGGGCCCTTTTTCTGTGTCAATGCCGGCACACGGCAAAACACGCACCCATTTCTTTACCAAAAGCGCGAAATCCACCTTTCGAGGCCCAAAAATAAAGTCCCAAGTGCTAAAAGTGTTCGCCCGATGGCGAAACCACACCTTACCTGACGCTGCTAAATCGTTTTAGCAAGAGCCAGATCGACCGCGTTTTCGGAAGTATGCGGCAAATTCTGAGACCTCCGAGCACACCCCGTTTTTTCGCAACAAAATGCCTGATAAACTGGCATCAAAAGCCAGGTCTGCTCACAGGGTTCAGATTTTGCCGCATACTTCCGAATTGACGCTGGCATCGCACGGTCCAAAAGCACATTTCGACCAGGAGGATATCATGGACCTGACGCTATGCGGTCAATCCGCTTTTTACTATCACCGTATCCCGCCGCAGGTATTAGGGCTTTACCCCGCCATTAGCCTTGGCAATATGGATCGCAGATGTTGCGGCCTCGGAAGTCATGCAGTTGTAAAAGACCTGCTTCATGCACCGCTTCACAGGCTTGTATTCACTCGAGCACAATCCGGGTCGCGAAGCCTGTTTAAATCGCACCTCCTGACCCAAGAGCCGCCTCCCGGGTCGTTTAGGCAAACTGAACATGGATTTGATGTCACGTCGCCCGAGTTTACGCTGCTCAGCCTTGCTACGCAGGTCTCACGCAACCAGTTACTCATGGCTTGCCACGAGATGTGCGGCTCCTTTGCAGTGTTTAAGCCCTGCGAGCGAACGCAACAACAACTCGATGAAGCCATTTCGCTTAAGCTCATTCCACCCAACTGCGGTTGGGAGCGTGTTGTCGACACCAAGGGCAATGACACCAATTTGTGGAAGCGCCCGCCGCTCCTCAGCGCGGCGGATATCGCCGCGTTCGCCAAGCAGGCTGCAGGCCTGCGCGGCGTTAAACAACTGCGCTGGGCGGCCGAGCACATGACGGGGCAGACCGCCTCGCCCTTCGAAGTACAGACCTCCATACTTGTCTCGCTCCCCCGCAACGAGGGCGGCATGGGTATCAACATCGCAAACAACGTGCGCATCCCACTCAGCGACGCCGCGCGCTCACTGTATGACAAAACCTGCTGCTACGCCGATATCCTCATCGAGAGCAACACCGACAGCATGGGCGTCATCCTGGAATGCCAAGGCCGCTCCGCCCACGATGGCGAAGCCGCAAGTCTCTCCGATGCCGAGCGCACCACCGCCCTCACAAGCATGGGCTATGACGTTATCCAGATAACCTATGAGCAAATCAAAGACACGAAGAGCTTTAACAACATCGCCGAACTCATCCATAAAAAGGCAGGGCTCCCCTACATCCCAAAGACCGATCAGGAACGCACCACCGAAGATGCCCTGCGGCGGGAGCTATTGGTCGATTGGGATGAGCTGTTCGCCGTCAAGCCGGCCGGCTAGCAGCTAGCGATCAGGGGGACTGCGGGAACGTCAGAAGAGGCAACGCGAGTCGCAAAGCCCACCTCGGTCAGCTCGATGACCTCGGAAAACGTTGCATCGAAAAACTCCTCAGTTAGCAGGCGATACGGCGGATGATCGGGCTCGCCGGGGTTTTCGCGTACAATCTCGTGCATGACGCCGATGGTCTTGAGCACATACTCCTTATGGATGGGATACTGCCCAAAACGCGTCGCAGCGGTATACAGGCGATCGGTCGCACGCGGGATGGAAACAATGCCCAGCGTCTTGCCAAACCAGTCAAAGTCGCCTTGCTTTTTAATGCGGAACTCCTCGCACGGCTTGCCGCCGTGTGCTTCCAGATACTGGTTCACACGCGTGTTCCATACCGTGTCGGCCACCAGATGCGACCAGACGCCCAGCGTTAAATCGAGCAGTGACTGCGCCACATCTTCGGACGCAAGCGAGAACTCACAGGCGCTGGGACCGGCAACCGGCTCGGCATCCTTGTAGCGCTGGGGATAATGCACCCGATTGAGTCGCTCGCGCTCCTCGGCGATCGAGGTCGCGGCAGCCGGCGTACCAACAGGCGCCCCTTTGAGCAGCGGCGCCACATAGGTATCCCAGAACTCGTGCTCGCGCGGCTTAGGGATAGGCTCGGGCTTTGCAAAGTGCGTAATGCGGTACGGGATGGGATCGGCGATGCCAGGGACCATATAGCCCACGAAGATATCCGGAACCACGCAGCCAAACAAAAAGGCATTGCGGTCGCGCACGCTATTGGCAAGCGCACCGGTGCGCTCCAGCAAACGCTCCGTCTGAGCGATATGAATGTTCCAGCTTGGCATAGCCACCCCCATAAAAACCTGGATAACTATACCATCACGGCAAAGCCGCGCGGGCGGCTACGCACGCTCTACGCAGCAACTAGTCCGTAGCACCGCTTTCGGTCCCATACGACGGCGAAGGCGCCTCGACCACATGGTGATATCGATCGATATAGATTGCACGGGCACCCAGGCGTCGCACCAAATCCTGGTGATGTGTGCTCATCAAGACCGTCTTGCCCGCCGCGACGTAAGCCAGCAAGAAGTTAACCACGATGTCGCATGAATCCTCGTCGAGCCCATTGGTAGGCTCGTCGAGAACCAGGATATCCGGGTTCATCGACACCACCGCAGCCAGCGCAACGCGCTTCTTTTGCCCGCCCGAGAGCTGATAGGGCGAGGCATCGACCAGATCGGCAACCTGGAACAGCTTCATGGCATCGCGGACGCGGCGCTCGAGCTCGTCTGTCGGCAGCCCCATTTGAGCCGGGCCAAACGCGACTTCCTCGCCCACCGTAGCGCAAAAGAGCTGCGCATCGGCGTTTTGGAACACAAAGCCCACGCGCTGATGGAACCGCTGGGCCGTCGCGGAATCCTTGAGATATGCCGAATCGACCGTATGCCCGTCGAACAGGTACGCACCCGCGTCCGCAAGCTCAAGGCCGTTAATAAGACGCATGATTGTCGTCTTGCCGCAGCCGTTGGGACCTAGCAGGGCAACGAGCTCCCCACGGTTCACCTGCAGCGAAACGCCGTCGACCACCGTATGGCCCGCATAGGAAAACGCCACGTCGCGAAACTCGATGAGCGGCGTGGTCTCAACGCCGGCAGCACCGCTCGCAACCATCGCGTTATTCGTATCGTTTGCCAAAACGTTGCCCTTCCCTACTCACATCGACGGTTCGACCGTCCGCACTACAACACCGCGCACAACACGGCGAACAACGCCACAACGGCCGCATAAACCGCATCGCGCCAGCCAAAGCCGCTCAGTGCAGGCGCCGGATACACGCCGGCGAAGCCGCGGCACAGCATGGCCTCGTCCATCGCGCGGCTGCATTCCATCGCCTTGATAAACGTCATGCCCATGATACCCGCCAGCGAGTCGGTGCGCGAAAAACCCGCAGGCGCGGAACCGACGCTACGCAGCATGACCGATTCGCACAGATCGTGCGCTGTGCGTCCCAGCACCTCAATATGCTTGAGCGCCATATCAAACGTAAAGATGACCTCGTCGGGCAGGTGCAGCATTTTGAGCGCCGCCGACATGCGGCTCCAGGTAAGCGTCCACGAAACACCCAGCACCAGCGACACATTAATGAACGTCTTGAGCGCGATCTTGAGCATGGCGCCCGCGGCAGACGCGCCCAGCAGCAGGGCAGGCAGTGCCAGAACCACCGCAAGCCCCGTGGCGCCGAGCGCCGGTACAAAGGTCGCACGCAGCCCGCGAGCGGGGCGCACCGCGACCAACACCAGCGCGATAGCCGCCATCAGCATCAGGTACAGCGGGCTCTGCGTCAGACACACGCACAGGACGCAGACGAACATCCCCACCAGGCGCACCGGAGCCGAAACGCAAGAAAGGGCGCGGTCGACCATCGACCCGCCCTCGTGCGCGCCTCCACCCAGGCGAACCCGCTCAAGCAGGCTCGCCAGGTGCAGGACGTTCTTTTGCATCACACGATGCCGAGCCCCCGCGGGCTCGTAACGCTGCTCGACCGCAAGCCAGCTAGGCAGCTCGGCTATTGCCATGAGCACCGCTTTCCTTGACCGTCAGCGAGATCAGACGGAATGCGATGGTGAGCACCGCCACGCCAATCACGCCCGAAAGGATATACATGGTAGCCTGGCCGGCAAAGCCAAGGCCTTGCTCCTCGGAATAGGCCTGCAGATAATCGCCCGTGGGCAGGGCATCGGCAAAGGTCGGGGTATCGAGACCGACCGAAGCCTGCAGGCTGTCATCGCCAGCCTCTTGAACGGCGGTCGCGGCGCCCTCGGCGTCCCACTCACCCCAGGCGTCACCCGTGGCCAGCAGGCCCAGCGGTGTTGCTACGACAAGCACGGCAACCAGGATGAGCGTGGGGACCAGCGAGGTCTTCTTGGCGGCAACGCCCTCGGCAGCAAGTTGGCCATCGACGGCCTCGGGCCCGACAATGATGCTCGGCGCCGTCTTCTTAATGAAACCGTAGATCGCGGCCGTCGCCACGCCCTCGATCACGCCGGCAACCAGCATATGCGGGATCAACATGGCCGGAATAGCCACGGACAGCGGGAAGGGGCAGTACAGCGGCGCGCCCGAAGCATTGGTAAAGAGCATCGGCTGAATACCAAACTCGATTGCCGCGCACAGGGCCGCCAGGCACAGGCCGACCCAGCCGCTTACGATGGCAGAAACTGAGGTGCCCCAGCTCTTGTCGTGCAGACGGCTGTTGAGCGCACGGAACACGATAGCAGCGACAAACGGCAGCACAAAGGCCATGTTAAAGCAGTTGGCGCCAAACGACAGAACGCCGCCGTCTCCAAACAGCAGCGCCTGCAGCGCCAGCGCGACCGAGACAGCGATAGCCGCAGCCTCGGGGCCCAGCAGCAACGCGATGAACGCGCCGCCAACAGCGTGACCAGTGGTGCCACCGGGCAGCGGCACGTTGAACATCATGAGCAAGAAGGAGAACGCGGCGCAAATGCCCAAGAACGCCATATGCTCGCGATCGAGCGTGGCGCGCACCTTTTTGATGCAGTGGACCCATACGGGCACCATCGCCACCGCCATGACGGCATCGGTCTGCGGGGACAGGTAGTTGTCTGGAATGTGCATATACGCCTCCCGGTTGTCGGCGCACAGAATTGCAACGCCGCTTGAATCACCTTGCCAGTGTTACGCATTGCCAGATTCGTAACACGCCGCGGGCTATCATAGCAAAACGGCGCGCTGCCGACAAAGCAGCACGCCGTTATGTAATGCGTGTGTCATATATGCAGGCTCAGCGATGCCTTTTCCGAACACCGCGGTCACGCAGAGCCCACAGCAACCGCCATCAGGCCCTACGCTCCCAGCGCAAGTCCTAGCCGCGGACCTCGCCGTTCACACCCTTGCACACCTTGGTGACGATCTTCTGGTGCGCCTTCTCGACCTCTTCGCTGGTGAGCGTGTGGTCGTCGGAGCGATACGTAAGCGCGAAGGCCATGGACTTCTTGCCCGCACCGATGCGGATGGGATCGCGGTAGACGTCGAACAGGCGCACGCCCTCGAGCAGCTTGCCTCCGGCACTCGTAATACGACGCTCAAGATCCTCGCAGGTCACAGTGTTGTCGACCACGATAGCGAGGTCGTGCTCAACGGCCGGGTACTGCGAGAACTCACGGTAGTTCTCCTGGTTACGGGCGCCCTTGATCAGCTTGTCCAGATCGAGCTCAAAGGCAACGACGACCTCGTCAATGCCCATAGCCTCGCGTGCCTCGGGGTGGATCTCGCCAACCCAGCCCAGCACGGTACCGCCCGAGAGCACCTCGGCAGCACGACCCGGCTGCAGGAAGGCATAGCTCTCGCCCTCGACGGGACGGAAGCGAACCTTCTCGATGCGCAGCTGGGCGAGCAGCTCCTCGACAATACCCTTGCCAAAGAAGAAGCGCAGCTTGCGGTACTTCATGTTCCAGGACTGCTCGCTCCACTGGCCCGAGAGCACACCCGCCACGGACTTGGTCTCCTTGGGCAGGCTGGCGTTCTCGCGACCGTGGAACAGGCTGCCGACCTCGTACAGGTGCACGTTGGGCGTGCCGTGGGCCTCGTTATAGGCCACGGATTGCAACAGGCCCGGCAGCAGCGAACGACGCATCTCGGTCTGCTCGGCTACCAGCGGGTTCATGAGCACCACGGGGCAGCCGCGGCCCTCGGTGGACATGCCGATCTTCTCCAGGTCGCCCGGGGCGGCAAAGCCAAAGGTCGTGGTCTCGTTGAGGCCGCAGGCGCGCAAGATCTCGCCGACCTTGCGGGTGAGCTTCTGCTCGCGGGTCAGGCCGCCGATGTGGTTCTTGGCAGCCGGGATGGTCGCCGTCACGCGGCCCATGCCCCACAGGCGCAGAACCTCCTCGATCAGATCGATCTCGCGCGGCAGGTCGGGGCGGAAGCTCGGCGGAGTGACCATAAAGTCCTCGCCGTCGCACTCGACGGCGCAGCCCAGGCGGGTGAGCGAGCGCTCGATAAAGTCGGGCTCGATGTCAGCACCGCAGATGGCGTGCACGCGGGCCAGGCGCAGCTTAATGCTGTCGATGGTCTTGGGCGCGGGGAACACGTCGATGTAGCCGGGAGCAACCTCGCCGCCGGCGATCTCCTCGGTGAGCGCGCACGTGACGTTGGCGACATCCACGCAGCCGGTCTCGTCGACCTGGCGCTCAAAGCGAATGGAGGCGTCGGAGATCAGCGACAGGTCACGGCTGGTGTGCGAGGTGCGACCGGCGTTGAAGCAGGCGCTCTCGACCATCACGTCGACGGTGTCGTCCTCGATCTCGGAATCCATGCCGCCCATAACGCCGGCCAACGCCACGGGGCGCTCGCCGTCGGTGATGAGGCCCATGCCGGCGTCGAGCGTGCGCTCCTCGCCGTCGAGGGTCGTAAACTTCTCGTCCTGCTGGGCAGCGCGAACCACCACGCGACGCCTGCCCTCGCGCTCGGCAAAGGTGGACAGGTCAAAGGCGTGCAGCGGCTGACCGGTGAGCATCATCACATAGTTGGTGATGTCGACGATATTGTTGTGCGGGCGCACGCCCAGGGCGTTAAGGCGCTTGACCATCCAGTCGGGCGACGGGCCAACCTTCACGTTGCGCACGATGCGGGCGACATAGCGGTCGCACAGGCCCTCGTCGGCAATCTCGACGGAAAGCTCGTCGTCGGTCGCGCGGCCAGTCTCCGCCTTGATGGCGGGCAGATCAACGTGGAAATCGCGATCGAAGATGGCACCGGTCTCGCGGGCCATGCCGATCATGGACAGGCAGTCGGGACGGTTGGGCGTGATCTCGCAGTCGAGCACGGTGTCGCTCGAGCCCACGTACTCGGCAAACGGCATGCCGCAGGGCGTATCCTCGGGCAGGATCATGATGCCGGAGTGGTCGCCGCCCAAGCCGAGCTCGCGCGCGGAGCAGTTCATGCCCATGGACACGACGCCGCGAAGCTTGCTCTTCTTGATCTTGATGTCGCCGGGCAGCTCGGCGCCGATCATGGCCGTGACGATGTGGTCGCCGGCCTCAAAGTTCTGCGCGCCGCAGACAATCTGCAGCGGGGCGGGGTTGCCGTCGGCGTCGAGGTTCTTGTCACCCACGTCGACCGAGCACACATACATGTGGTCGCTATCGGGGTGCGGGGTCTTGGTGAGCACCTGGGCGGTCACCACGTGGTCGAAGGACTCGCCCACGGTATCGATCGCCTCGACCTCGGTGCCGGTACGGATATATTCGTCCGAAAGGGTCTTGGGATCCTCCGGAATATCGATCATGGTCTTGAGCCAGTCGTAAGAAACGCGCATGTAGCTCTCCTAGTTCTTAATCTCCGCATAGGGAGGAAATATCAAATGAAGACGTTCGCCTTAGGGTTGTCCAGGTGCCCCAGGTTGGCGTGAAAGAGGAGCGACGCGTACTAAAGGTACGCGAGCGACGGTTTGAACGCCAAGATGGGGTGCCTGGACAAGCCTAAAATTGGTTCAGGAAGCGCATATCGCCCGTCATGAGAGTTCTGAGGTCGGGCAGGTCGTAGCGCAGGGCCGCGACGCGCTCGGCGCCAATGCCAAAGGCGAAGCCGGTGTACTTCTCGGGGTCGATGCCGCAGTTGATGAGGACGTTGGGGTCGACCATGCCGCAGCCCAGGATCTCGATCCAGCCGCTGTGCTTGCAGAAGTTGCAGCCCTTACCGCCGCACACGTGGCAGCTCACGTCCACCTCGCAGGAAGGCTCGGTGAAGGGGAAGAAGTGCGGGCGGTAGCGCGTCTTGCGGTCCTCGCCAAACATGCACTTAACAAAGTAGTCGAGCGTGCCCTTCAGGTCGCCGAAGGTGATGCCCTCGTCGACGACCAGGCCCTCGATCTGGTTGAACTGCGGCAGATGGCAGGCATCGGCTGTGTCGGGACGGTAAACGGTGCCCGGACAGATCATGTAGATGGGCGGCTTTTGCGACTCCATGGTGTGGATCTGCACGCCCGAGGTCTGGGTGCGCAGCAGCACGTCGGACTCGCCGTGGGCGTGAGCCTCGGGGTGCGCAACGCTGCCGGGATTGTTGTCGACCACGTAGAAGGTATCGCGGGCCGAGCGGCTCGGGTGATCCATGGGGGCGTTGAGCGCGGTGAAGTTGTAGTAGGAGGTGTCGACCATGGGGCCGGACTCGACGGTGTAGCCGATACCGCAGAAGATGTCCTCGGCCTCCTCGATAATCTGCTTGATCAGGTGCTGGTGGCCGATCTGCGGACGGATGCCCGGCAGCGTGATGTCGACGGCGTCGTGCTCCAGTGCGCGCTTGAGGGCGGCGGCCTTCATCTCGGTGTTGCGCTCGTCGAGCATGCCCTCAATCAGCTGGCGCATCTCGTTGGCTCGCTTGCCCATCACGGGACGATCCTCGGGGGCGAGCTTGCCCATCATGCGCATCAGGCCGGTGATGCGGCCCTTGCGGCCGAGCAGCTCAACGCGCGCAGCCTCGAGCTTGGCTGCGTCGTCGGCGCCTGCGACGAGCTCCTTGGCCTCTTCCTCGAGTTTGACCAGATCATCAATCAGACTCATGTCTTCCCTTTCGTCTCTCGCGCTCTCCGTTTGCCGAGGCAGCTGCCGCCGTCTGACGTTGCGAAAACGCGGCCCGGTTCGGTAATAAAAAAACCGTCCTCGGGCATGTGCATTGCCCAAGGACGGTTGAATTCCGCGGTACCACCTTGTTTGACCCGGCGGATGTCTGGCCCGCCGTGCCCACTCTGCGCCCCTTATCGCGAGGCTCACGGCTTCCCTACTGGGGCTTCGCCGCCGCTGGCCGCGCGCCCGTTGAGGTCGCTGCTCGGGAGTGAACGCTTGGCCCTTGCCACCGCAGGAAGGCTTGCAGCCCATGACCTTCCCTCTCTTGCCGGCGACGCGGCGGGCAAAACCCTCTCCGTCAACGCATTGGGCTACAGGATAACACATTCTGCGAGCATATCGCCGCGTTCCGTTTTGTCCGCACTGGGTACAAGGCAGGTGGCTGTGCAAACTGGCCGAACGCCCACCCGTGGCGTCCGGTCTGCGAGATCAAGGATATGGTATGGGTAAGAAGCACGATAAGAAGGCCAAGCCCGCAGTGGGCAAGACGCCCAAAGGCATGAAGGTCGATAAGGCCGTCAAAAAATTCCGCAAGCTCGAAGGCAAACTGTGGACCCGCGAGTACCTGCTCAAGATTGCCGAGTTCGATGGCGCGACGATTGCTCCCGCCAACGGCGCCGCGGCCCGCGCCGATGCTATGGGCACCCTTGCCGGCGAACATCACAAGCTCCTGACCAGCAAAAAGTCCGTTGAGCTCGTGCGCTCTCTCGCGCGTGAGACAGTCGCGGGCGAAAAGATCGACGACCCGCAGCTGCTCGACGAGATTCGCGTGCTCGGCCGCGACCAGCGCGAGGCAAGCGCCATTCCCACCGAAGAAGCCGAGGCCTGGACCAGGCTCACCTGCGAGGCCGATGCCGTGTGGCACAAGGCCAAGACGGCCAATGACTGGGCGAGCTTTGAGCCCTATGTGGACAAGATCGTCTGCCAGCTTAAGCGTCAGGCCGAGCTCATGGACCCCAAGCGCGACCCATACGATGTTTGGCTCGACCAGTACGAACGCGGCCTTTCCACCGAGAGCTTCGACGCGTTTTGCGACGAGGTCAAGGCCACCGTCGTGCCGCTCGTTCACGCCATCGGCGAGCGCGGCCAGCAGCCTACTGCCGACTTTTTGCACGCGCATGTGCCCGACGCCGCTCAGCGTGCCATGAGCTTCGACCTGATGAAGCTCGTCGGCCTTAACCTGGACGATACCACGCTCGCCTTTACCGAGCATCCGTTTAGCGAGGGCTTCTCGGTGGGCGACGCGCGTATTGCCACGCACATCTATGAGGACGACTGCATCTCCAACGTCTACAGCATCATCCACGAGGCGGGACATGCCATGTACGAGCTGGGCGTCAATCCCGCTTATGCGCGCACGTGCCTGGAGGGCGGCACTTCCATGGGCATCCACGAGAGCCAGAGCCGCTTCTTTGAGAACACCGTTGGCCGCAGCCGTGATTTTATGGGCCCGCTGCTCGAGGTGCTGCGCCGTCACGCGCCCGAGGTCTACGGCAACGTGGACGAAGATACGCTCTACCACGCCGTGAACATCGCCCAGCCGTCGCTGATCCGTACCGAGGCCGACGAGCTCACCTACCCGCTGCATATTATGGTGCGCTACGAGATTGAGCGCATGCTGTTTGCCGGCGAGGCCACGGCCAAGGACATCCCCGCGCTTTGGAATCGCTTTATGGACGAGTACCTGGGCATTCCGGTTCCCGACGACACGCGTGGCTGTCTGCAGGATACGCACTGGAGCGGCGGCTCGTTTGGCTACTTCCCCACCTATGCGCTGGGCAGCGCCTACGACGCCATGTTCGTGCCGGCCATGTGCCGCGACGGCGTCGACCTCAACGGCGCCTGTGCGAGCGGCGACCTGACACCCGTCCGCGCCTGGCTCGGCGAGCACATTTGGCAGTGGGGCCGCGCCAAGGACGCGCCGGAGCTCATCAAGGGCGCGTGCGGTATGGCGTTCGATGCCCGCTACTACTGCAGCTACCTACAGGACAAGTTCACCACGCTCTACGAGCTGTAAAGCCTAGGCAACACGCCAACGCAAAGGGACGCCGCAGGATCTATCCGCGGCGCCCCTTTTTCATCTAAACCAGAGACCCGGCACTTGGGGACGTTCCTTTTATGCCGGCACAATAGGAATGTCCCCAAGTGCCGGGTAAGCGAGCAAGGTGACGTGAAATGAAAGGGCGCTGACCTTCTGGTCGCGCCCTTGAAATTGAACGCCAGATTGCCGCTTAGGGGCGTTTGCAGCGTCGAGCAGCTACGCGGTTTGGTAAAACCGCGTAGCTATAAAGCCTCGAGCGCGTTGGCGATGCGCTTCATGGCAGCATCGGCGGATGCTTGGTCGGGCGCTTCGGCCAAAACGCGAATCACCGACTCGGTTCCACTTTTGCGCACGAGCACGCGGCCCTCGCCTGCCAGCGCAGTCTCGGCCTCGGCGATGGCGTTCTGCACGCCCATGTTCTCGAGCGCGGCGTCCTTATCCGCTACGCGCACGGCAACCTGCGCCTGCGGCAGCAGCTTGCACGGAGCCGTGAGCTGCGAGAGCGTCTCGCGCTCGGCACGAATCACTTCCATCACGCGCAGCGAGGTCATAATGCCGTCGCCCGTGCGCTCGATATCGCCAAAGATCGTATGGCCCGTCTGCTCG
Organism: Collinsella sp. AM29-10AC; assembly: GCF_003469085.1. Lineage (NCBI taxonomy): Bacteria > Bacillati > Actinomycetota > Coriobacteriia > Coriobacteriales > Coriobacteriaceae > Collinsella > Collinsella sp. AM29-10AC. The sequence continues at coordinate 1,020 of NZ_QSKB01000040.1, read as the reverse complement.
CCGCCCAGGCTGTAGCCGCCCTCGCGCATCTTGGCATACACGTGACGGTCGCCCACGCCGCTGGTCACGGCGCTCAGTCCGGCAAGCTCCAGCGACTTGACCAGACCAAAGTTGCTGGCGATCGTCGGCACCACGGTACCGCCCGAAAGGCGACCGTGCTTGTTCAGATACACGCCGCACACGTACAGGATCTGGTCGCCGTCTACCACGCGACCGCGCTCATCCACGGCCAGGCAGCGGTCGGCATCGCCGTCATAGGCAAAACCCACGTCCAGGCCTTGCTCCACCACGTGGCGCTGCAGGCGCTCCATATGCGTGGAGCCGCAGTCGACGTTGATGTTAAAGCCATCGGGCGCGGCGTTGATCACGCGCACGTCGGCGCCCAGCGCGTCGAACACCGGCTTGGCCACCGAGGACGCCGAGCCGTTGGCGCAGTCGAGACCGATCTTGACGCCCTGTAGCGAAAAATTCGAACTCGCAATGAGCGAGGCGATATAGCGGTTGCGCCCCTGCATGTAGTCCACCGTGGCGCCGATGTGGTTGCCCGTGGCCAGCGGCACCTCGCTCTTGCCATCGATGTAGTCCTCGATGAGCTCCAGCACGTCCTCGTCCATCTTAAAACCGTCGCTGTTGACGAGCTTAATGCCGTTATCGCAAAACGGGTTGTGGCTCGCGCTGATCATGATGCCGCAATCGAAGCAGCCTTCCACGGTCTGATGCGCTACGCCCGGCGTGGGGATCACGTGCAGCATATAGGCGTCCGCACCGCTCGCGACCAGGCCACTCACCAGCGCCGCCTCGAACATATAACTCGAGCGACGTGTGTCCTTGCCCACGATGACGCGCGCCTTGCGCTCGCGGTTGGCGCCGTAATACCAGCCCACAAAACGGCCAATCTTATAAGCGTGCTCTACCGTCAGCCCAACGTTGGCCTCACCGCGAAAGCCGTCGGTGCCAAAGTACTTCATGGTGGCGCGCGCAGACGTGGTGTAAGAGCGTCCCGAGGTCCGTCGCTGCAAG
>NZ_QSKB01000004.1:36745-96653 GCF_003469085.1 Collinsella sp. AM29-10AC | reverse complement strand
CCTTTTCTCGAACCTTAATTTCAAAGTCCAAGAAATGGGATGCAGTTCAAATGAGTGGGTTAGCCGTTGGGGAAGGTCCTTCGCGGGCAGGGCGATCTTCATGGCGTTCCTAGGGTCCTTTCGACCGATATCTCCTGTGCAAATCTTCGGCCTGAGACGTATCGGGGATCAACCTACTGGATGCATCAAGCATAGATTCTCATCCGCCTAAGAGCCAATATCGGTCGCGCGTCGTGCTCTGTAAATTGCATGCTTGCGTGTCTGTGCGCGTTCTCTTGCGTTCTATTGCGCACTACCGCGTATATATGTGCCGTTTTCGGGACAATAATGACCGTTTAGCGGTGAGATACGCACAAACGCGCACAGACGCGCGTGTTTGTGCGAATATAGAGCTGTCAGAAAGCAAGGCGTTCTATGACACAGGAGGCACATAATGGCAGATTCCAAGCAGGCTCCGCTCGACGCGGCGGCAGCCGCCAAAGCAGCGTTCGCTTCGGTCCAGGACAAGCCGTTCCCCGACGATATCTTTACGGCCCCCGAGCTTCGTTGGGCTGTGATCGGTTGCGGTGTTATCGCCAACCAGATGGCTCAGTCTCTCGCCCTTGCCGGCCGCAAGCTCGCGGGCGTTGCCAACCGAACGCTGTCCAAGGCTCAGGCTTTTGCTGAGCAGTATGGCGTTGAGAAGGTTTATGACACGGTCGAGGACCTTTACGCCGATCCGGGCATCGACGCCGTCTACATCACCACCCCGCACAACACTCATATCACCTATCTGCGCGCTGCCCTGGCAGCCGGCAAGCACGTGCTCTGCGAGAAGGCCATTACCCTCAATTCCGCTGAACTCGATGAGGCCCGTGCCATTGCCGCCGAGCACAACGTGGTCCTTATGGACGCTACCACGGTGCTCCACATGCCCTTGTATCAAGAGCTGCGTCGCCGCATGGATGCCGGCGAGTTCGGCCGCATGAACCTCGCTCAACTCAACTTTGGTAGCTACAAGGAGTACGGCGACCTGACTAACCGCTTCTACAACCGTAGTCTTGCCGGCGGTGCCATGCTCGATATTGGTGTGTATGCCCTGTCCGTCATGCGCCTGTTTATGGCGAGCCAGCCCGCCGAGGTCGTGTCTCTAGGCAACACCTGCGAGACTGGCGTCGATGTTGCGGGCGGCATCGTCTGCCGCAATGCCGAGCAGCAGCTGGGCGTCGTGAGCCTTACGCTTCACTCCAAGCAACCCAAGCGCTCGGTCATCAGCTTTGACAAGTGCTACATCGAGGTCAACGAATATCCGCGCGCCGATCACGCGACCATCGTGTGGACTGCGGACGGCCACCGCGAGGAGGTCCACGCCGGCACCGAGGCTTACGCCCTTTGCTATGAGATGGCCGATCTTGAGAAGGCCGTTGCCGGCGACGACTCTAAGCGTGAGCTTCTGGGCTATGCTTCTGATGTTATGGAGCTGATGACCAAGCTACGCGCCGACTGGGGAGTCGTGTACCCCGAGGAGGAGTAAGCGATGCTAGCGGAAGATAGGCTCAACGCGATCGTGTCGATGGTTCAGCAGACCGGCTCGGTTACCGTGCCGGAGCTTGCCGAAGCCCTGGGCGTGACGGCGTCTACCATTCGGCGCGACCTGCAGACGCTCGACCGAGCACACCGTATCGCCAAGGTGCACGGAGGCGCGACAAGTCTGGAGCGCGCGCACGTGACGCGCGACCTAACGCTTAATGAGCGCAGCGATCTCCATAACGACGACAAGGAACGTATCTGCGCCCGTGCGGCGGCGCTGGTAGAGCCCGAGAGCTTTGTGTACATCGATTCGGGTTCGACGACGCTCAGGCTCATCGAGCATCTTCCGCATCTCGAAGGGGTCACCTATGTGACTGATTCCGTGCTCCATGCTCAGCATCTCGCTTTGCGCGGTATGCGTACCGTGGTGCTGGGCGGCGAGCTCAAACCCGAGACCGAGGCGCTCGTTGGCCCCGATGCCTTGGCAACTCTAGACCGCTACAACTTCAACTGCGGCTTTTGGGGCTCTAACGGCATTGCCGCCGAGCAGGGCTTCACGGCGCCCGATATCGAGGAGGCACAGGTCAAGCGCATCTCGATGCGCCATACGGCCAAACGCTTCGTAATCTCTGATGCCAGCAAATTTGGCATGGTGGCACCCGTCAAGTTCGCGGACTTCCGCGACGCGACGATCATCACCGCGGGCGAGGTGCCTGCCAAGTACCAGACGATGGACAACGTCATCACGGTCTAGCGGCGGGGCAAGGCCAAAACCACCACAAAGGGGACAGGCACCTTTGTGGTGGGTCAATGGAAAAGCGGCAACGACCATCCCGGGCGCTGCCACTTTTGTTGTCTACCGGTTTATCTAAATCTGTAACAACCAGACCGTTAAAAGCAGGCTAGATGTTACAGATCGAGATACTTACGAACCGCGCCGTCCCTTTGTCTCAATCTGTAACATCTGGGACTGATTTTGCCGAGTTACTGTTACAGATTGAGATTATTCCCTTGAGGGGATTCGAATGTCTCGATCTGTAACAGATAGACCGGAAAATGGGTTCTAACTGTTACAGATCGAGACGTTTTGGGACCGCGGCTGAGCCATCGCGGCAAAACCATCATAAAGGTGCCTGTTCCCATTGTGGTGGTTTAGGGCTCCCAGGGGCAAGGGGCTTCGATGTGGATGTGCTCGCCGGTTACGGGATGCGTAAAGGACACGCTGTGGGCATGGAGCATGAGGCCGCAGGGGCGCGGCGTTCCGTACAGGTCGTCGCCAACCAGGGGATGATGCTCGCTTGCCAGGTGCACGCGAATCTGATGCTTGCGGCCGGTGAGCAGCTCGACATCAATATACGAGCGCGTGGGCAGGCCGCGGCGGCTCTTAAGGCGCTTGAGTACCTTGACGCGCGTCTGAGATGGCTTGCCGCTGGCGCCAACGCGCATCTTGCGGCTATCGTGGCGGTCGCGGGCGATAGGCTTGTCGATGAGCTTCTCGTTCCAGTCGATTTTGCCCTCGGCGAGCGCCAGATAGTGCTTTTCGAATGCGTGGTCGATGACCATCTGGTCAAAGGCGGGCTGCGTCTGCTTGTCGAGCGAGAACAGCACCACGCCGGTGGTGTTGCGGTCCAGGCGATTGAGCGGCTGCATGTCGGTCGCGGCAAAGCCGTCGCCCATCGCCAGCAGCAGGTCGCTGGCGTAGTCGGTAAGTGTGCGCTCGCCGGTGCCGTCACCGTGGACGATCATGCCGGCGGGCTTGTCGATGGCCATGAGCCAGGCGTCGCAGTAGAGGACTTGAGGTTCTTCGTTCACGTGTAAGCCTTTCGGTTAGCTAATTCCCACAAACATGCAGCCCGAGGTGGCCCCGCGCAGGCGGGCGGCGGGCTTACGGCCGGCCTGCGCGGCCTCGACGGCGCGACGGACGCGTGCGACGGCGCGGCCCAACTCATCCGTCTCGAGCAGCGTGCCGTCCACCATAAGACGACGGACGCCGGCGTCGAGCAGCTGTGGCACCTGCGGCGTGAGGTCGATGGGGTAGGCGTCGTACAAGCGAGAGCGGCCATGGATGTCGGTGCGCACGGGCATGACCTTGCCGTCGATATTCTTGAGCGACAGCTTGCGGGCGCGCAGACGGCAGTTGGCGCAATCGTGGATGCAGCCATTGGCCACCTGCAGGATGCAGTGCTCGCTCGTCATAACGCGCGGGCGGCCGAACACGGTGATGCCCAGGGCTGCGGGCGCGGAGGTGCCAAGCGAGACGATCTCGTCGAGCGTGATCTCGGGCGAGAGCCAAAACGCGCCGGCTCCGCGCTCGGCAAGTGCCTCCATGCAAGGGGTGTTGTGCACGGGCAGGCAAGAGCGGATCTCCGCCGTGGCGCCAACCTGGGCGGCCAGGGCAAGCTCAGAGATGTTGCCAATAGCGACCGTGGCGCCGGCAACAACCCACGGGTCGACGCGTACGTGGTCAACGGCGCGGCAGACCTCGTCGAGTACGGGTACGATGCCCTGCTCAAGCGCATCGGCGGGGGAGAGCTCGGCCGCATCGAGCGCGTCGGTGGTCATGTAGATGCGCGTTGCACCCTCGGCGCGAGCGGCCTCGGCGGCCTCGAGCGAGGTGACGGTGGCGCAGATCTGCGGCTCATCGCGGTAGTGCTCGGGCGCGGGGCGGGAATCACTGGTGACAATCGCCGGCAGCTCGAGCGTGCGGGCACGCTCCTCGTACGGCGCCAGAATGGCCTTTTCCAGCGCCTTGCAAGCGGCGGTGCGTACCTTGTGCACAGCGGAGAAGCCCATGCCGCAGCCTTCATCGAGCGCCACATCAAAGCTCGCGGCCTCAAAGGGAGAGGAGCCCATGCGGCCCACATGCTCAACCAGATCGGATGCCTCGACGGCGCGGGTCTTGGCAGCCTCGACGGTAAAGCCCGTGGCCGTGGCCGTAAGCGATGGGGCGTCGCAGCAGGTGAGCGTGACGACAAACGGTTCGCCCAAACGCGCCACAACGGTTACATCAACGGCGCGGCGGCGCAGCACGTCGCGCTTGAGCGCGGCGCCGGCGGCGTCGATGGCGCGCTGGCTGCGGATGATGCGCACGCGGCAGCCCTCGGGCATGCTGCGGGGCACGCGACATTCGATGATGTCACCGGCGGCGGCATCATCGGTAGCGATAGTGGTTAGGAACTGATCGAACTCGTCGTCGTGGCGAAGTTCCAACAAGTCGCCCTTGCCCACGGGCTCAAACAGCTCAATGCGGGCGATGGCGGCGCGGCGACGACGATCGTCGGGTTTGAGCCCGCGCACGTCGCGGTTGGCCAGGCGGCTGCCCAGTACCGTGCCCACAATCTGGCCGCGGTTGTTGGAGCGCTCGTAACTCATCATCTCGTCGCCCGAGGTGCCGTCCTGATAGGCGTGCGTAAAGTCGCGGTTAAAGCAGCGCTTGAGTTGGCGCTGGCGAGCGGCGTTCTCGTGCTTATCTACGGCGACCCCGGCCAGCATGTCATCGATTTGATGACGATACACATCGACGATGGAGTACACGTAATCGGGCGCCTTCATGCGGCCCTCGAGCTTGAGCGATGCGGCGCCGGCGTCATACAGACGGCGAACGAGCTGCGAAGTGTTGGTGTCGCGCGGGCATAGAGCGCGCTCGCGTCCGGCAGGGGAGAGCGCGCGGCCGTTCTCGTCGATCAGCTCGTAAGGCAGGCGACAGGGCTGAGCGCACATGCCGCGGTTGGCCGAGCGGCCCGCCATGGCAAAGCTCGATAGCAGGCACAGGCCCGAGTAGCAAAAGCAGATGGCGCCATGGCTAAAGACCTCAAGGTCCACATCGGGCGCGGCATGGTGAATGGCGGCGATCTCGTCGATGGAAAGCTCGCGCGAGAGGGTCACGCGGTCAGCGCCCTGCTCGCGGCACCAGATGGTTCCACGGTCATCATGGATGTTCGCCTGGGTCGAGATGTGTGTCTCGATGCCGGGCATGGTGTGCTTGACCTCAAAGAACAGGCCCCAGTCCTGGATGATAAAGGCGTCGGCGCCCAGCGTGGAGCAGCGGTGGATGAGTTGCAGTGCGTCGCCCAGCTCGGACTGCTTGATGACGATGTTGACCGTGACATAGACGCGCGAGCCGGCCAGGTGTGCAGCACGGCAGGCCTGCTCAAAGGCCTCGTCGGTAAAGTTCGTTGCCTTGCGGCGGGCGTTGAAGCTGCCCATGCCACAGTAGATGGCGTCTGCCCCGGCAGCGAGTGCGGCGGCAAAGGGTTCCGGGCCTCCGGCGGGGGCCAAGAGCTCGGGTCTGCGGTTGGTGGTTCGACTGGCGGTTGCGGTCATATCCTGCCTTTCAAAATGCTCAGATACTCAAAAGTATAGTGGCGCTGGCGCGACAGGCGATGCCCGTGGTCCAAGCGGGATAAAGTCTTCAGCAGCTTGGGGTGGCTGCCACAGAACAGAACCGTTCGGCGGTTCGGAGAAACCGTTGGGCGATAAATCTTTCTCGCACAATAATAAAATTCTTGCACAGCGCGAAATCCTTGGTTACTATCCCAATCAAGCGCGGTGTTCAGACCGAACTGTGCCTCCCGGTGTGAACACCGCGCTCACGCTCTCTCAACTGATCGTAAGGAGAAAAACATGAGCAAGACCGTCGTGTCTTCCGATAACGCACCCGCAGCCATCGGACCGTATTCCCCCGGCATCCAGACCGACAACATGGTGTTCCTGTCCGGCCAGCTGGGCATCGACCCCGCAACCGGCAAGCTGCCCGAGGGCGTCGAGGCCCAGGCCAAGCAGTCCCTCGCCAACGTCGAGGCCCTGCTGACCGCTGCCGGCGCCACCTTTGCCGATGTCGTCAAGACCACGGTCTACCTGGCCGACATCGCCGACTTCGCCGCCGTGAACGAGATCTACGCCTCTAAGTTCGAGGCCCCGTTCCCCGCGCGCAGCGCCTTCCAGGTTGCCGCCCTTCCGGCTGGCGGTCTGGTCGAGATCGAGGTCGTCGCCGCTCTCTAAGGCGTTGGCCACAACTAAACATGACATGCAAAAAGACCCTGCAGCGCGTGCGAGCTGCAGGGTCTTTTGTCAAGTGACGGATCGCTTATGGAGCCGCGCTCCATTTTGCTTGTTAGCCTTCCTTGCGAACTTTTTGTAGGTAGCGGTAGACGCTGGGCTCCGAGATGCCGAGTGCGGTCGCGGCGCAGGCAACAGCGCCCTTGAGCATAAAAACGCCGTTGCCGTTAAGGTGGCGAATAACGTCCACACGATCGGCCTGCCCGAGCGAGGCGACATCCTGCCCGCGGCTTTCGAGCAGCTCGGAAATACTGCGGTCGATGAGCTCCTGTGTAGACTCCGAAAGACTTTCAACCTCGATAGACGCGGGCTCCGCCTGCCTTGGCACAGCGTCGAAGCATGCCATGAGCTGCTGCGCCATGGCGTTGATGGAGCGCACGGTCGAGAGGTCGGTGTTGACGCAGAGCATACCGACGATCTCGTTATCCTCGCGGATAAAGTACGTCGCGGACTCCAGTGTCTTGCCACCGGCACCGCGCCCCTCGTAGCCCGTAATAAACGGCAGGTCGCGATACTTGGGGTCGTGCATGATCTTGAGCGCCAGATCGGTGGCGGGACCGCCGACCTTACGGCCGCTTACGATGCCGTTGCGAATATCGACGATGGCATGGTCGGGATCCGAGAAATCGTGCAGCACGATTTCGCTGTTTTTGCCGAGTATCTGCTCAAGGAAATCGACCATCGGCAAAAAGCGACGTACGGTCTCGTTCACGGGCAACTCCTTGGGATGAAATCGGAAATGTTCATAACAATTTTTTCTCATGGTAACACGGTGTCTATTGACTCGCATATTCGCAGGTACATTGCGTAATACGGACGAGCGGTAGGAATTTGGCGGTAAACGGTCGACCAAAAGAAAAGTTAGATGTTATTTTGACAAGACACTTTCCTGACCTGCGGAAATGCATAATCCCAGCTCAAGAACAGTCTGATAACAAAAAATTATTATTGAGAATGAGAAAAATCTTTAATACGATATGCAACGAAGGCACAACCTCACCCCCGCACTGCGTCACAATAGAGCGTTAGATGCGAAAACAACTACTTCGAGGATTGGTGGTCAAATGGCCCAGGAGACGGTTACGAACGGCACTGAAGCCCTGTTCACTCGCGAAGGCATGCCGCCCGTTAAGGAAATGATCCCGTGTGCCCTTCAGCACGTACTGGCATCGTTTGCCGGCATCATTACCCCGGCGGTCATCATGGCCGGCGTCTACGGCTTTAATAGCCAGCAGAGCACCGACATCATCCAGGTCGCGCTCATTCTTTCGGCGATCGACACGGCCCTTCAGGCCTTCGCTCCCTTCCGCCGCATCGGCGGCGGCCTGCCCATCGTCATGGGCGTCTCGTTCGCGTTCCTGCCGGCCCTGCAGGCCATGGGTGCCTCGGGCTTTAGCTTTGGTGCGCTGCTGGGCGGCGAGATTGTCGGCGGTGCCGTCGCGGTCCTCTTTGGTCTGGCCTACAGCAAGATTAAGTGGCTGTTCCCGCCCGTCGTGACCGGTACGGTCATCTTCTCCATTGGCGTCTCTCTCTATCCCACGGCCGTCAAGTACATGGCCGGCGGTATGGGTACGCCGCTGTGGGGCACTCCGCAGGCCTGGTGCGTCGCTCTTATCACCTTCGCCGTGGTCTTTGCGCTCGCCAACTTTGGCAAGGGCACGCTCAAGCTGGGATCCGTGTTCTTTGGCATGATCGTTGGCATGATCGTTTCGATCCCCTTTGGCATGATCGACTTCTCCAGCGTCGCCACCGCTCAGGTCTTCGCCCTTCCCAAGCTCATGCCCTACGCGCTCGAGTTTGACCCCGAGGTCTGCATCACCCTCGCCGTCGTGTTCCCCATGGTTGCCATCCAGGTTATCGGCGACGTCTCCGCCGCCTGCCTGGGCTCCATCGACCGTATGCCCACCGAGCGCGAGCTCTCCGGCGCTATCGTGTCCCAGGGCCTCACCTCTATGGTCGGCGGCCTGCTGGGCGGTCTTCCCACCAGCGCCCTTGGCCAGAACGTGGGCATCATCTGCTCCAACAAGGTCGTCAACAAGTGGGTCTTTGTGATCATTGCGGCCGTCTTTGCCATCGCCGGTCTGTTCCCGCAGCTCTCTGCCGTCCTTTCCGCTATCCCGCAGCCCGTCATCGGCGGTGCTACCGTGGGCGTGTTTGGCACCATCACCATGAACGGCGTGCGCATGTTCACCCGCGAGGGCCTCACGCAGCGCACTACCACCATCGTCGGTACCTCCGTCGTCTTTGGCCTGGGTATCTGGATGGCCAGCGGTTGCCTTGCCGGTGAGGGTATGCCCGCCTGGGTGTCCACCGTCATCGGCTCCAATGCCGTAACCCCCACCGCCATCATGGCCATCGTCCTTAACCTGATTCTTCCGCAGACGCCGGTCGTGGCTCAGCACATCGATGCTGCCAAGGACGCTGCCGTGGATCTGGTCTTGCCCGAGAGCAAGAAGTAGCCAATTCGGTGCTATTCGTCGGCGGGCGCATCGCCTCGTCCGCCGACGTCATGCGGCGCCAAGCCGCACTTCAAAGGGTTTGTCCCTTTGGTGAAGCGTTGACGGGAGAGGGCCCGTTTCCGGTGTAGGCCGGCGCTTCGCACTCCGCCATGTCAGAGGTGTCAAACCCCGCCCCTGATGTTGAAGGGAGCATCCATGCTTCTGGTCGCTAACGGTTCTGTCTTTACCCGCAATGCTCAGACCCCGTTCATTCCAAACGGTGCGGTCGCCATTGACGGAGATACGATCGTCGAAGTGGGCCCCGAGTGCGAGCTCAAGGCCAAGTACCCGGATGCCGAGTACGTCGACGCCCGGGGCAACCTCATCATGCCCGGACTCATCAACTGCCACACCCACATCTACTCGGGTTTGGCCCGCGGCCTTGCCATTAAGGGCTGTAACCCTACCAACTTCCTGGAGAATCTTGAGCAGCAGTGGTGGAAGATCGACGACAACCTGACGCTCGACGGCACCAAGGCCAGCGCCTATGCCACGATTCTTGACTCCATCCGCGATGGCGTCACCACGATCTTCGATCACCATGCGAGCTTCTGCGAGATTCCGGGAAGCCTCTTTACCATTAAGGATGCCGCTCAGGATCTGGGCATGCGTTCGTGCCTGTGCTACGAGGTCTCCGATCGCCGCGGCCAGGAAAAATGCGACCAGGCCATTGCCGAGAACGCCGAGTTTGCCCAGTGGGCCGCCAAGGAGCGTCGCGATAACGACAACCACATGATCGCCGCCATGTTTGGCGGACATGCCACCTTTACGCTGTCGGACGAGACCATGGACAAGATGGCCGAGGCCAACAACGGCCTGACCGGCTTCCACATCCATGTGTGCGAGGGCATGAACGATGTGTGGGACTCCCGCCTCAACCGCGGCGGCATCAGCCCCGTCGAGCGCCTGCTGCAGCACAATCTGCTGGGTCCCGACACCATGCTCGGCCACTGCATCCACGTGACGCCTGCCGAGATGGATATCGTCAAGGAGTCCGGTACCTGGCTCGTCAACAACCCCGAATCCAATATGGGCAACGCCGTGGGCTGCGCCCCCGTGCTCGAGTTCTTCCGCCGCGGCATCCCCGTGTGCATGGGCACCGACGCCTACACCCACGACATGCTCGAGAGCCTCAAGGTCTTCCTGATCATTCAGCGCCACAACGCCGCCATGCCCAACGTGGGCTGGTGCGAGGCCATGACCATGCTGTTCGAGAACAACGCCAAGATGGCCAGCAAGTACTTCGATCGCAAGCTCGGTGTGCTCGAGGCCGGCGCCGCTGCCGACGTCATCGTTATGGACTACAAGCCCTTTACGCCGCTGAGCGAGGAGAACATCGACGGCCACATGCTCTTTGGCATGATGGGCAAAAACTGCCGCACCACCATCATCAACGGCCGCGTCCTGTACAAGGATCGCGAGTTCGTTGGCATTGATGAGGACAAGATCAACGCGTGGACCATGGCCGAGTCCAAGAAGCTCTGGAGCACGCTCAACGATCGCGCCTACTAATTACAAGTAGATTTGCGCGCGTCAGATGTTTCGCCGCATCCGACGCGCGTATAGGTGACCTCCGCGGGGTCGCCGGCGCTGTGCTAGCGCTACACCGTATTTGCGCCCGCCGCGCGGTCTCGCCGGGCGTTACAGAGAGGAGCTCACTATGAGCGACATCATGAGGCCGATCCCGTTTTCGCAGCTGATGAACTGGATCATCGAGGAGCACAAGACTCAGGGCGCCGTCTTTGGCGTGCGCAAGATGGCCACGACCAACCAGGAGGGCGCGCTTCCCATTTTTGACGAGCGCATCGAGACTCCGTTTGGCCCGGCCGCCGGCCCCAATACACAGCTTGCCCAGAACATCGTGGCCTCTTATGTGGCCGGTTCTCGCTTCTTTGAGCTCAAGACCGTCCAGGTTATGGACGGCGAGGAGCTTTCCCGTTGCGTCAACAAGCCCTGCATTGTGGCGCAGGACGAGTGCTACAACTGCGAGTGGTCGACCGAGCTCGAGGTTCCGCAGGCCTTTGCCGAGTACGTGAAGGCATGGTTCGCCTGCCACCTGATCGCTCGCGAGTACGGCCTGGGTAGCCCGGACGGCTTTGTCTTCAATATGTCCGTGGGCTATGACCTGGAGGGCATCAAGAGCCCCAAGGTCGACGCCTACATCGAGGGCATGAAGGATGCCAGCGGCTCCGACGTCTGGAACGAGTGCCGTGCCTGGGCGCTTGCCAACCTAGACAAGTTTGAGCATGTCGACGCCGCATTTGTCGAGTCCATCCCGGCGCGCGTCTCCAACTCCATCACCGAGTCTACCCTGCACGGCTGCCCGCCCGCCGAGATCGAGCGCATTGCGACCTACCTCATCACCGAGAAGGGCCTCAATACCTACATCAAGTGCAACCCCACGCTGCTGGGCTATGAGTTTGCCCGCCAGCGTCTGAACGAGCTGGGCTTTGACTACATCGTCTTCGACGATACGCACTTCCGCGAGGACCTGCAGTGGGCTGACGCCGTGCCCATGTTCGAGCGCCTGATTGCCCTGTGCGCCGAGCGCGGCCTGGAGTTTGGCGTCAAGCTGACCAACACGTTCCCCGTCGACGTGACGAGAAACGAGCTGCCCTCCACCGAGATGTACATGTCGGGCCGTTCGCTGTTCTCACTGACCATCGAGGCCGCCCGTCGCATTACCGAGCAGTTCGATGGCAAGCTGCGCATCAGCTACTCCGGCGGCGCCACGGTCTACAACATCCGCGCCCTGTACGATGCCGGCATTTGGCCCGTCACCCTGGCGACCGACGTGCTCAAGCCCGGTGGCTACGAGCGCTTTAGTCAGATGGCCGGCGAGTTTACCGACCTGGATGGCAAGCCGTTCGCGGGCGTCTCTCTCGAGGCCGTGACGGCGATTCAGACCGACTCGCTCACCAACCCGCTCTACAAGAAGCCGCTGCGCCCGCTGCCCGATCGCAAGGTCGCCGGCAAGAGCCCGCTTTCCGACTGCTTTACCACGCCGTGCCGCACGAGCTGCCCCATCCAGCAGGATATCCCCGCCTATCTGGCGGCTGTTGACGAGGGCCGTTACGAGGACGCACTCAACATCATCATCGAGCGCAACGCCCTGCCGTTCATTACCGGCACCATCTGCCCGCATCCCTGCGGCCGTGCCTGCGAGCGTGCATTCTACGAGCCCGAGGGCGCCCAGATCCGCGCCAGCAAGCTCAAGGCCGCCCGCGAGGCCATGACCGCCGTGCTGCCCAAGCTGCGCGCCCAGGCCATCGCCAACGACGGCGAGCGCAACGTTGCCGTTATCGGCGGCGGCCCGGCCGGCCTGGCGACGGCGTTCTTCCTGACGCGCGCCGGCGTGCCCGTCACTATCTTCGAGACCCGCGACTCTCTCGGCGGCGTGGTCCGTCACGTGATCCCCGAGTTCCGTATCGCGAGCGACGATATCTCCCACGATGCCGAGCTCTGTCTGGCCTTTGGCGCCAAGGTGCAGCTCAACGCCCGCGTGGAGTCCATTGGCGAGCTCAAGGCCCAGGGCTTTACCGACGTAGTCGTGGCCACTGGTGCCTGGATGCCCGGCTCTGCGGGCTTGGGCGAGGGTGCCGAGCTCGACGTGCTGGAGTTCCTCGAGGCCGCCAAGAAGGGCGAGAAGCTCGAGCTGGGCGAGGACGTCGTGGTCATTGGCGCCGGCAACACCGCCATGGACGCGGCCCGCGTGGCCAAGCGCCTTGCTGGCGTGAAGAACGTGCGCCTAGTGTATCGCCGCACCAAGAAGCAGATGCCCGCCGACGAGGAAGAGCTCGATCTTGCTCTTGCCGACGGCGTTGAGTTCTGCGAGCTGCTGGCGCCCAAGGCGCTCAACGGCGCCGTGCTGACCTGCGACGTCATGGAACTTGGCGAGCCGGATGCAAGCGGCCGTCGCAGCCCCATCGCCACGGGCGAGACCGTCGAGCTTCCCGCCACCACGGTGATTTGCGCCGTGGGCGAGGGCATCGATGCCAGCCTGTACGACGCCGCGGGCGTCGAGCACGACCGTCGCGGCCGCCTTGCCGCCACCTCCACCGGCGTCGAGGGCGTTTGGGCTGCCGGTGACTGCCGTCGCGGTCCTGCCACCGTGGTCGAGGCTATTGCCGACGCCGCCGAAGTTGCCCGCGCCATCGCCGGCGTGGACTTTAACAAGTACGTCGACTGCAACGAGCAGGCCGGCCGCGAGGACACCTGCTACGAGCGCAAGGGGTCGCTATGCCGTGACAAGCGCAACTGCACCAAGACTCGCTGCCTGGGCTGCGGCTCGGTGTGCGAGGTCTGCTGCGATGTGTGCCCCAACCGCGCCAACGTTGCCATTAAGGTGCCGGGCCTGGCCAAGCATCAGGTCGTCCACGTCGACGGCATGTGCAACGAGTGCGGCAACTGCGCTGTGTTCTGCCCCTACCAGGAGGGCCGTCCCTACAAGGACAAGCTCACCCTGTTCTGGAGCGAGCAGGACATGGAGAACTCCGAGAACGAGGGCTTCCTGGCCGTGGACGAGGACCACTTTAAGGTCCGCGTCGCCGGCACGGTCCGCACCGTCTCGGTCGATGCCGTCAACACCGGCCTTCCCGAGGCCGTCCGCCTGACCATCAGGGCTGTGCGCGACAACTATCCGTACCTCCTTAAGAAATAGGCGAGTCTCTTATGGCCAAATCCATTCAACATAACGTGGCCTACGTTGCCTGCGGAAGCGGTTGCGCCTCCGCAGGCGGCGACGCCCGCTGCAGCGAAGGCTGCATTGGCTGTGGCGCCTGCGTCACGGCCTGCCCCCACGGTGCCATTGCGCTGGTCGATGGCATCGCCCGCGTGGATCGCTCAAAGTGCACGGGCTGTGGCCTGTGCGGCATGGCGTGCCCGCAGCGCGTGATTGCCTTCGTTCCCGGCTACCAGAACATTCTGGTGCGCTGCAACAACACCGACAAGGGCGCCATTGCGCGCAAGATCTGCGACACGAGCTGCATCGGTTGCGGCATGTGCGCCAAAAAGTGCCCTGCCAGCGCTATCCGCATCGAGGACAACTGCGCCCATATCGACGGCGCGGACTGCCTGTCGTGTGGCATGTGCGCTGTCGTCTGCCCGCATGGCGCCATCCACGACCGCACCGGCATCGCCGCCGGCGTGTAGAAGGGAATCACCATGGCACAGGAATTCACTTTTACCGTTAACGGCGTCGAGCGCACGACGACTCAGAACAAGCCGCTGCTCCGCTACTTGCGCGACGACCTGCACATCCATTCCGCTAAGGACGGCTGCTCCGAGGGCGCCTGCGGTACCTGCACCATCCATGTAGACGGCGCGGCCGTCAAGGCGTGCGTGCTAACCACCGCTCTTGCCGCCGGCCGCAACATCGTGACTGTTGAGGGCCTGCCCCAGGACGTGCGCGAGGCCTTTGTGTACGCCTTTGGCGCCGTGGGCGCCGTGCAGTGCGGTTTTTGCATCCCCGGTATGGTCATGGCGGGCGCTGCGCTCATCGCCGAGGATCCCGAGCCCACCGAGGAGCAGATCAAGTACGCCATCCGTGGCAACGTCTGCCGCTGCACCGGCTACAAGAAGATCATCGAGGGTATTTCGCTGGCAGCTGCGGTGCTCCGCGGCGAAAAGCAGATCGACGAGGACTTGGAGCGCGGCGACGACTACGGTGTGGGCAAGCGTGCCTTCCGTATCGACGTGCGCAAGAAGGTACTCGGCGAGGGCAAGTACCCCGACGACATCGACGAGCTCGATCAGCCAGGTCTGACCTACGCCAGCGCCGTGCGCTCCAAGTATCCGCGCGCCCGCGTGCTCTCCATCGACACTTCCAAGGCCGAGGCCCTGCCCGGCGTGGTGGGCATCCTGCGCGCCGAGGACGTGCCGGTCAACCAAGTCGGCCACCTTATCCAGGACTGGGACGTCATGATCGCCCAGGGCGATATCACCCGCTGCGTGGGCGATGCCATTGTGCTGGTGGTTGCCGAGGACGAGGCGACGCTCGAGAAGGCCAAGAAGCTCGTAAAGATTGATTACGAGCCGCTGGAGCCCGTGCGTAACATTGTCGAGGCCAGGGCCGCCGACGCCCCACGCCTGCACGACAGCTTCTTTGCCTTTGGCAACACGGTGGAGCTCAAGGACAACGTGTGTCAGAGCCGCCACGTGACGCGCGGCGACGCCGCCAAGGCGCTGGCCGAAAGCGCGTTCACCGTGACGCAGCGCTTTACCACGCCCTTTACCGAGCATGCCTTCTTGGAGCCCGAGTGCGCCGTTGCCTTCCCGTACAAGAACGGCGTCAAGGTGCAGTCGACCGACCAGGGTGCCTACGACACGCGCAAAGAGTGTGCCCACATGTTTGGCTGGGACAACGAGCCCGAGCGCGTGGTCGTCGAGACCATGCTCGTGGGCGGCGGCTTTGGCGGTAAGGAGGACGTTTCGATCCAGCACCTGGCCGCGCTTGCTGCCTATAAGCTCCAGCGTCCTGTGAAGTGCAAGCTCACGCGTGCCGAGTCGCTCGCGTTCCATCCCAAGCGCCATGCCATGGACGGCACCTTTACGCTGGGTTGCGACGCCGAAGGCAACTTTACCGGTCTGGACTGCGAGATCAACTTTGACACCGGCGCCTACGCGTCGCTGTGCGGCCCGGTGCTCGAGCGCGCCTGCACGCATGCCGTCGGCCCCTACAAGTACCAGAACACCGACATCCGCGGCTTTGGCTACTACACCAACAACCCGCCCGCCGGCGCGTACCGCGGCTTTGGCGTGTGCCAGTCCGAGTTTGCGCTCGAGAGCCTGATCGACCTGCTGGCCGAGAAGGTCGGTCTGGACCCGTGGGAGATTCGTTATAGAAACGCCATCGAGCCGGACGAGGTTTTGCCCAACGGCCAGATTGCCGACTGCTCCACGGCGCTTAAGGAGACGCTGCTCGAGGTCAAAGATGCCTACTATGCGCATCCCGGACACGCCGGTATCGCCTGCGCCATGAAGAACGCCGGCGTGGGCGTGGGCCTGCCCGATGCCGGCCGCTGCAAGATTCGCGTCGAGAACGGCGTGGCCGTGGTCTATGCCGCCACGTCCGACATCGGCCAGGGCTGTAACACCGTCTTTTTGCAGGACGTTGCCGAGGCATGCGGCCTGCCGCTGAGCTGCATTGCCAACGGCGAGTGCTCCACCGAGAACGCTCCCGACTCCGGCACCACGTCTGGCTCGCGTCAGACGGTCGTGACCGGCGAGGCCGTGCGCGGTGCCGCCTTCCTGCTGCGCGATGCCATGGTTGGCATCGAGGCCGGCAAGCCTGCGCCTACCGCCCCGGTGAGCGCCCATGGTGACGGCGTCAAGATCGAGTACGACGACGGTCGCGCCTATCAGCTACGCACACAGGAGCTCGTCGCCGGCCAGGGCATGCATCCTCAGGATCCCGCGGCCGCCATCAAGGCGCTCGAGGGATGCGAGTTTGGCTACGTGTATCTGGAGCCGACCGACAAACTGGGCGCCGACGTCCCCAATCCCAAGAGCCACATCTGCTACGGCTTTGCCACGCACGTGGTCATTCTGGACGATGACGGCCGCGTGAGCGAGGTCTATGCCGCGCACGATTCCGGCAAGGTGGTCAACCCCATCTCGATCCAAGGTCAGATTGAAGGCGGCGTGCTCATGGGTATGGGCTATGCGCTCACCGAGGACTGGCCGCTTAAGGACTGCGTACCCCAGGCAAGGTACGGCACGCTCGGGCTGTTCCGTGCGCCCGAGATTCCGGATATCCACGCCATCTACGTGGAGAAGGACGAACTGCTGCCCGTGGCATACGGCGGCAAGGGCATCGGCGAGATCGCAACGATCCCCACGGCGCCCGCCGTGCAGAATGCCTACCGCGCGTTTGACGGCAAGCTGCGTCCAAATCTGCCCATGGTGGATACGCCGTACAGCCGCGCTCGTCACCGCGGGTAGAGTAGAGCGCGGACGGCCATTACTGACGGGCTGTTCGCGCTCAACATCAACTACATATGCTGCGTCTTTGGCCCCAGCTCCATCGCGAGCCGGGGCCTTTTGTTTGGAGCGGAGGGCGCATCCCGGAATTGGCGCTCAGAATGGGATGCGCTGCAGAGCCTCAAATGGAACATGCGTTCCAGGACCCGCAACGGCGCCGCCGCGCAATTTTGTGTCCGCACGGGCAGCTACACTTGCTGTGATATGACCGTTCGAGAAACGAGCGGCAAGCAACGGAGAGAGGCCCTAACCGTGTCAGCTGAAAAGATGCCGGGTGTCTCGGCTATCGATACGACGAACTTTGCGCGCCAGATCGTGCTGGACTTTGAGTTTGCGCCGGTGCCAAAGCAGCGTCAGCGCCGTGGACTGTGCAATGAGATTATCGAGGCCGGCGCCGTCAAGCTCGATTACCACGGCAACGTTATGGGCGAGTTCTCGCAGTTTGTACAGACGGAATTTACCGAAGGCGTTGCGTTTCCCGTCCGCGAGCTTACAGGGATATCGACCGTGGACACCGCGATGGCCGATCCGCTCTACACGGTGATCAAAAGGCTCAGCGATTGGATCGGTCGCTACTCCGCTCAGATAGTTTGCTGGAGCGGGACGGATCGTCGACAGCTTTTGACCGAGTGCCAGGCAAAGCACATCGACCTTGCCGCATTTCCTTCGGACTGGGCCGACCTGCAGGCGTTTTACACCTCGATTATGGACGTGGGCAGCCATGGGCGCGTCTCGTTGGGCGACGCGGCGACGTGGTCTGGCATCGAGTTTGACGAGTCGACGGGGCACGCCCACAGCGCTCTGGCCGATGCGCGCGTGACCGCCAAGCTGCTCAAGCAGATGATGGACGGGGACTACCGCGTGAGCCCGCGCGCCCAGGAAGTCCGCCAGCGGTGGGGGATGGGCGAGCGAGCCCGGATGCGCCTTTCCGACAAGTGCCCCGGGTCGAGCGACCTGCTGCTGAAGCTGAAGGCGGAGGGGGTAGGCCTTTTGAGAACGCCATTCGGTTTGGCATGGCAGCGCTGTAAGCGCGACTCCGCCCTGCTGTTTGAATCGAAGCGTCAATCAGTATGACGAGTGGCTCGGTCCGCCTACCTGCACTTCCGCAATCCCGCCCGCTGCACTCAGCAGCTCGTACTCCCTTTGGCTCCACTGACGCAGCTCGGCTGTGCGTACGGCGTCGCGACACAGGTCCAGAAACACCTCAGCGCCCTCGCAGAAGCGCTCGCGGGCAAAGGCTCCGGACCCGCTTGCGACACACGCGCCGTCGGCAAAGAGCTTCCAGCTAGACGGCTCGCGCGAGTCGTCTCCGAGCAGCTGAATCTGCAGTACGTGCGGATTGCCAGCAGCACAGAGTTCCTCCTCGAGCTTCTGTATGGTAAAGCGCATCTGGTGGGAGAGGCCGCTCTTCACCAAAGCCGAGGTGTAGCCGCTCGGCTCGTCTAGAAGATGCATTCGTTTTGGCTTGACGATCAGGTTGTGGAAATTGCGCTCGCTGCGCACGGAGAAATTGTCCATACGGACTCCTTTCATCGATGTTGGCAGGGCCACCGTGCCTCTTGGCCGGTTGGCGTCGGGATCGTGGAGCCAACTCTCTACCCCGACTCTGGATAAAACGCGCCCGCTCCTTGCGGGCAAGAGGAAGTCTATCAACGTGTACGGACAGAAATCAAGCGCCGCCTGCGAAATGACGCGTGAACGGCGTTGGTTTCCCAAGTGATTATTCGGCTTTCATCCAGAAAAGTGTCGAAATCAGCCGTGTAAAAGTACGGAAAAGTGTCGAAATAGGCACCTTAAAACTTCGGAAAAGTGTAGCTGGATGACAAAACAGCACTTAGAAGCCGGTGTTGGATGCGGGATCCTGCGGCCGCCTTCAGCCCTCGCTACTCATCGTCCCCGTCGTTGGGGTCGCCCTTGAGGGTGTTGATGTCCAGATACTCGTTATCGTCCTCTTTTTGCTGGGTCTCCGACTCCGCTTGGGTGGGGCCGGAGAACAGCCGGAATCCCTCAAACGCAATGACACCGAGCAGGGCAATGACAATGGCGATAAAGGCAACCTTGACTGCCTGCGGAAATTCCGAAAAACGCAGCGCCTTTTCCTCGGCGTAATAATCGGCGAAGCGCTCTTCGCCCGTGCTTTTGGTATACGCCGGTGCGGACGCGGCCTCCGGGTCATATTCCGGTGCAGGCGTGGCGGCGTACGGATCGTTGAGATAATCGCTCGATGCAGTGCCATAATCCTCGGTCTCGATGCGACCGGTGCCAGTATAGCTATCGGAATAATCGGAATATGCCGCACCGCCCTCATAGTCCGCGGCGCTCGTGTTGGCGGCAAAAAGCGGGTTAACTGGAACGTCGAGCGCCGGCATGCCGGTAGAGGTCTCATCCAGATCGGCTGCAGCCCAGGAAGCGTAGGCAACCTGATGGGCAACGGGCTCATCGAGCCTTGTGACCGGAGACTTGCGTGCCGCAGGAACGGGCAACTGCTGGGCGCTGTACATAACGGTGCTGTCGGCCGATTTGCTCCGCGTCGCCGCAGCGAGAAATGCCGCCGTCTCGGATGGGTCGCTTGCGGGGCGGGGAGCGGGCGTAGACGCGGGCGTCGAAACAGGCGGCTGCGCAGGAGTCGGCGCAGATGCGGGCTTAGGCGCAAGTGCGGGATTGGGGCTTGACGGGCGAGCCCCACCGCCCATGAGTTCGTCGGCGGTCCACGGGCGATCATCCATCACGTCGTCAAGGCTCAGCGAAAACAGGTCGTCTTCACCCTCATCGAACATGCGGTGCACATGTCCACCAATTGCCGGAATCAATCCGCGACCGGTGCATGATGCCTTGCTCAACGCCATTCTGTTCCACCCTTTCGAAATACTAATGACATCGATTATATGGAACTTTCCAAGCGGCTCGGTCTTGGATTCATGCTTTCCAGAACTCGCGCCCAAAAGGGGAGGGGCAATCCAGGCGAGTGCCTACTTGTCGCCGGCCGCCGCCTTGGCCTCATTGAGGTAGCTATAGAAGCTGTACTTAGAGATGCCAAAGAACTCGCAGGCGCGCTCGCTCGACTTGGAAATGAGGAAGGCGCCGCGACGGTCGAGGTAGCCGATGGCGCGAATGCGCTCATCTTTGGTCATAAGTGCCGCGGGCTTGCCCACAAACTGCTCGCACTCGTGCAGCAGGTCCTCGAGCAGGTCACCGATGTTCTTGGTAATGGGCTCGGGCTCGGTATAGCCCGTGCCGCCGGTGCCGGTAAAGGCGTCGAGCGAACGCTCAAAAGCCTTCATAAGCGTAATGTCAAAGTTGATGCCCAAAATGCCGACGGGCTTGCCCTCGTCGTTGCGGATAAAGATGGTCGAGGACTTGAGCAGCTTGCCGTCGGTGGTTTTGGTGAGGTACGGCTCGCGGTCGTGCACGTCGGTGGTGCCCTCGTGCATGGACTCAAACACAATATGGCTGGGGCCGTCACCCAGTTTGCGCCCGCTGACGTGGCCGTTTTCGATCACCACGATGGAGTGGTCCACGTCCTCGGTCTCCAGATCGTGGACGACGACTTCGCAGTTGGGGCCAAATTGGAGCGCCAGGCCGTGTGCAAGGCGCTTATAAAACTCAATCTGTGCGGGGGTCATGGGTGCCTTCCTAAAAATTAGTTTGGGCACACTTTGCCATAAACCACACTTGTTCGCAAATAACGAAAGCGTCGCTGCGTTATGTGACCGTTCGGCGGCGAAAGGGTACCGATTACGGCAACAAACAATTTGTTAGGTTTACCAATCAAAAAGTGTGATAGAACAGTGTTAACAAACTTTTTGTTTGGCATCCACATAAAAGTTCAGTCGCATGAATGGGAATGGGCTGAAACGCGTATGCGGGGGCCGGCAAGAGAGGACTTAAGGAGTTCACCGTATGGCCGATAAGATCCAGTGGGCGGGCAACACGATGCCCAAGAGCGATGACAAGCACTTGGGAATCATGAGCCTCGACCACGTGAAGAAGGCCCGTGCCTTCCACCAGTCGTTCCCTCAATATACCGTCACTCCGCTTGCCCGTCTGGACGGTCAGGCTGCGCGCCTGGGCCTGTCCAACCTGTGCGTTAAGGACGAGAGCTATCGCTTTGGCCTCAACGCCTTTAAGGTCCTGGGCGGCTCGTTTGCCATGGCCAACTATATTGCCGACGAGACCGGCAAGGACGTTGCCGACTGCACCTTCGATTACCTGACCTCCGATCAGCTTGCCAAGGACTTTGGCCAGGCTACCTTCTTTACCGCCACCGACGGCAACCATGGCCGCGGCGTGGCATGGGCTGCCAACAAGCTGGGCCAGAAGGCCGTCGTGCACATGCCCAAGGGTTCCACCAAGCCCCGCTTCGATAACATCGCCGCCGAGGGCGCCACGGTGACCATCGAAGAGGTCAACTACGACGAGTGCGTGCGCATGGCCGCCGCCGAGGCCGACGCCTGCGAGCGCGGCGTCATCGTTCAGGACACCGCCTGGGAGGGCTACGAGAAGATCCCGTCCTGGATCATGGAGGGTTACGGCACCATGGCCTCCGAGGCTGCCGAGCAGCTGCGTGAGATGGCCATCAACCGCCCGACGCACGTGTTTGTCCAGGCTGGCGTGGGTTCGCTCGCTGGCGCCGTGGTGGGCTACTTCACCAACCTGTATCCCGATAACCCGCCCACCTTTGTCGTGGTCGAGTGCGCTCCTGCCGCCTGCCTGTACAAGGGCGCTGCCGCCGGCGACGGAGATCCGCGCATCGTGGACGGTGACATGCCCTCCATCATGGCCGGCCTGTGCTGCGGCGAGCCCAACATCTTGGGCTGGGATATCCTGCGCAACCACACCACCGCCTTCGTGTCCTGCCCCGACTGGGTCACCGCTCGCGGCATGCGCACCCTGGGCGCTCCCGAGAAGGGCGACCCGCGCGTCATCTCCGGCGAGTCCGGCGCAGTGACCACCGGTCTGGTCGAGACCCTCATGCTCGACCCCGAGTACGCCGAGCTCAAGGAGCTCATCGGCCTGGACAAGACGAGCTCCGTGCTCTGCTTCTCCACGGAAGGTGACACGGACCCCGACCAGTATCGCCGCATCGTCTGGGAAGGCGAATACCCCACTTGCTAATCGTTGGGCGGCGCAACGCGCCGCGCCAAATTTCTATTAGACCCTCTATGTCCTGCAGATGCATGAACCCGGGAGGCGGAGGAATACCTATTTGCTCCGTCGCGAGTTCCGCACGCAAAGGAAAGCACTTAATGTGCTTTCCGTCTTGCGCAGGACTGTTCGAGCAGCGGAGTAAATAGGTATTCCTCCGCCAACTCCTAGGTAGACTCCTTCGAATGAAAGGTTGACTGTTATGACTAAAGAACTCGATTTCGACGCTATCAAGGCTGCTGCTGAGTCTCACCGCGCCGACATGACCCGCTTCCTGCGCGCTATGATCTCCCATCCCTCTGAGTCCTGCGAGGAGGGTGAGGTTGTTGCCTGCATCAAGGCCGAGATGGAGAGCCTTGGCTATGACGAGGTCAAGGTCGACGGCCTGGGCAACGTCATGGGCTTTATGGGCGAGGGCGACAAGATCATCGCCATCGACTCTCACATCGACACCGTCGGCATCGGCAACATCGAGAACTGGGATGCCGATCCCTATGAGGGCTACGAGACCGACGAGATCATCTACGGCCGCGGCGGCTCCGACCAGGAGGGCGGCATGGCTTCTGCTACCTACGCTGCCAAGATGATGAAGGACATGGGCCTCATCCCCGAGGGCTACAAGATCATGGTCGTCGGCACCGTCCAGGAAGAGGACTGCGACGGCATGTGCTGGCAGTACATCTACAACAAGGACGGCATTAAGCCCGAGTTCGTCATTTCCACCGAGCCCACCGACGGCGGCATTTATCGCGGTCACCGCGGCCGCATGGAGATCCGCGTCGACGTTCACGGCACCTCCTGCCACGGCTCCGCTCCCGACCGCGGCGACAACGCCATTTACAAAATGGCCGACATCATCGCCGACGTCCGCGCCCTCAACAACAACGGCTGCGACGAGTCGACCGACATCAAGGGCCTCGTCAAGATGCTCGACCCCAAGTACAACCCCGAGCACTTCGAGGACGCCCGCTTCCTGGGCCGCGGCACCTGCACCGTCAGCCAGATCTTCTACACCAGCCCCAGCCGCTGCGCTGTCGCTGACTCCTGCGCCATCTCCATCGACCGTCGCATGACCGCCGGCGAGACCTGGGAGTCCTGCCTGGACGAGATCCGCAACCTGCCGGCCGCCAAGAAGTACGGCGACGACGTGAAGGTCTCCATGTACATGTACGACCGTCCGTCCTGGACCGGCGAGGTTTACGAGACCGAGGCTTACTTCCCCACGTGGATCAACAAGGAGACCGCTCCGCACGTCAAGGCCCTCGTCGACGCCCACAAGGCCATGTTCGGTGACGAGCGCATCGGCTGCGAGCCCAGCATGGACAAGCGCACCGGTCGTCCGCTGTGCGACAAGTGGACCTTCTCCACGAACTGCGTTTCCATCCAGGGCCGCTATGGCATCCCCTGCGTTGGCTTTGGCCCGGGTGCCGAGTCTCAGGCTCACGCTCCCAACGAGGTCACCTACAAGGACGACCTGGTCACCGCTGCCGCCATGTATGTTGCTGCTTTGAACCTCTACGATCCGAGCCAGGCCGATGGCGACGCTACCGTGTTCCGCGCTGGTCTGACCAACAACAAGATCGACTAGTCCCATTCCTTGATCTTGTTGAGCCGGGGACAGCCTGTGTCCCCGGCACCCCCTGTTGACTTGGGGCCCGTGGTCGTTATCTCCCATGCTTCCTCAACGGTAGCGGGTCCTCGTCATAGCGCTCTGCATGTTCTAGCCACACGCGCATGCCGGAGCACATCTACTCATTGCGATCGTTTCATCTATGGAAAGGATATTTACATGGACGCCAAGTTTACCGAGCTCGTCGAGCAGCTGAACGGCCTCGATTTTAAGGGCATGTACGGCAGCGACTTCCTGCACACCTGGGATAAGACCACCGATGAGCTCAAGGCTCTCTACATCGTTGCCGACGCCCTGCGCGAGCTGCGTGAGAACAACGTTTCGTCCAAGATCTTCGACTCGGGCCTGGCCGTCTCCCTGTTCCGCGACAACTCCACCCGTACGCGCTTCTCCTTCTCTAAGGCCGCCAACCTGCTCGGCCTCGAGCTGCAGGACCTGGACGAGAAGAAGTCCCAGATCGCTCACGGCGAGACCGTCCGCGAGACCGCTACCATGATCTCCTTCATGGCCGACGTCATCGGCATCCGCGACGACATGTACATCGGCAAGGGCGACGCCTACATGGCCGAGGTCTCCGAGTCTGTCCAGCAGGCCTACGAGGATGGCGTTCTGGATCACCGTCCCACGCTCATCTCCCTGCAGTCCGACTCCGATCACCCCACGCAGTCCTCTGCCGACATGCTCTACCTCATCAACGAGTTTGGCGGTCTTGAGAACCTCAAGGGCAAGAAGGTTGCCGTTACCTGGGCCTATTCACCCTCTTACGGCAAGCCGCTGTCCTGCCCGCAGTCGCTGATCAGCCTGCTGCCCCGTTTTGGCATGGACGTCACCCTGGCCCACCCCGAGGGCTACGACCTCATGCCCGAGGTCGTCGAGCGCGCCAAGGGCTATGCCGCCGAGTCCGGCACCACCTTTAAGCAGGTCAACACCATGGCCGAGGCCTTCGAGGGCGCCGACATCGTGATCCCCAAGAGCTGGGCTCCGTTTGCCGCCATGGAGAAGCGTACCAACCTGTACGCCGAGGGCGACGACGCCGGCATCGCAGCGCTCGAGAAGGAGCTGCTCGCTCAGAACGCCACCCATCAGGACTGGTGCTCCACGACCGAGCTCATGGAGAAGACCGCCAACGGCCAGGACACCATCTTTATGCACCCGCTGCCCGCCGACATCTCCGGTGTCTCTTGCGAGCACGGCGAGGTCAACGCCGACGTCTTTGACATGCACCGCGTGGGCATGTACAAGGAGGCCAGCTACAAGCCGTACGCCATCGCAGCTATGATGTTCCTGCAGAAGGTTGCCGATCCCGCCGCTACCCTCAAGGCCCTCGACGAGCGCAACACCGCCCGTTGGTTCCAGGCCTAAAGCCGCGCTGAGGTAAGCCATGTAAAGGGGGCGCTCTGCCAACCGGCGGGGTGCCCCTTTTTGCATCGTGGGCGTGCGGGATAAGCGCTTTCGATGTAGATGCCCCGCGACGCGAGTTATGGGTACGATGGTTTCAGGGGAGGTATCGCCATGAAACTCGGTTGCGTCATTATGGCTTCGGGCGAGGGCAAGCGGTTTGGCTCTAACAAGATGCTTGCCGATATCTATGGCAAGCCGCTGATTGCCCGGACTATCGATTCGGTTCCCCGGGGCTTTGACGTCGTGGTTTCGACGCGTTGGCCCGAGGTCGCCCAGATTTGCGAGGACAAGCATTGCCCGTGCGTGCTGCACGATGGCAAGCTCAGGAGCGAAAGCGTCCGTGCGGGCCTTTCGTGGGGGGCGAGCCGCGGCTGGAAGGGTTGCCTCTTTTTGCCGGGCGACCAGCCGCTCGTGAGTTCGGATTCTTTTGAGGCCATGGTTCGCGCGTTTGATGAGCGTGGCCGCAAGTATCCGGTGCGTCTTGCGTGCAACGGTGAGCCTTCGAGCCCGGTGCTCTTTCCGGCGGAACTGTTCGATGCACTTATGTGTCTTGAGGGCAAGGACGGTGGCGGCTCGATCCTCAAGGACCGTATCGACGTGGTGCTGGTTGATGCGCGTGCTTACGAACTGTGGGACGTCGATACCGTCAAGGGACAGCGACGCATAACGGAGCATATCGCCGCCTGCTCGTATTTTGATCGCGTGGCCAACTGCATCAATCAATAAGGAGCAATTATGATCATCATCAAAAACGGCGCGCTCGTGACGCCCCAGGGGCTTCGTCGCGCCGATCTTGCCATGGATGGCGATAAGATCGTGCGGATCGCCGCGGCGATTGAGCCGGCCGAGGGCGATACCGTCGAGGATGCCGCGGGCTGCTGGGTGTTCCCGGGCTTTATCGATGGGCACACGCACATGCAGTGCTGGACCGGCATGGATTGGACAGCCGATAGCTTTGAGACCGGCACGCGCGCGGCTGCCTGCGGCGGCACGACGACCATTGTGGACTACGCGACGGCCGATCGCGGCGTGACCATGCCCGATGCCTTGGTCGAGTGGCATCATCGCGCCGACGGCACCTGCACCGCCAACTATGCCTTCCATATGGCGCTTGCCGAGTGGAATGAGCGCAACCGCGCCGATCTTTCGGCCATGCGCGAGGCGGGCGTGTCGTCGTTTAAGACCTACTTTGCCTACGACCATCTGCGCCTGGACGATGCCGAGACGCTCGAGGTGCTGGAGGAGCTCAAGCGCGTGGGCGGTATCCTGTGCGTGCATTGCGAGAACGGCACGTTGGTCAACGCGCTGCAGAAGCGCGTGTTTGAGCAGGGTATCCACGGGCCCGAGGGCCATGCGCTCAGCCGTCCGGACGTGTGTGAGGCCGAGGCCGTGAGCCGCCTGCTGTATCTGGCGCACTTGGCCGGGGACGCTCCGGTCAACGTGGTGCACCTTTCGACCAAGCTGGGGCTCGAGGCCATTCGCGCTGCCAAAGCGCACGGGCAGAAGAACATCTATGTCGAGACCTGCCCTCAGTATCTGATGCTCGACGACACCTGCTACCTTGAACAGGGAGAGGACGGCTTTGCGGGCGCCAAGTATGTGATGAGCCCGCCGCTGCGCCATGCCGGTGACCGTGCCGCGCTGCGCGAGGCGCTTGTGGCTGGCGAGATCGATACTATTGCGACCGATCATTGCAGCTTTAACCTGCACGGGCAAAAGGACCGAGGACGCGATGATTTCCGCGCGATTCCCAACGGCGGGCCCGGCGTGGAGCATCGTCCCGTTGCGATTGCCACGAGCTTTGAGGGACAGCTGGGTCCCGAGGATCTGTGCCGCTTGATGAGCGAGAATCCGGCGCGCGTTTTTGGCATGTATCCGCGCAAGGGCTGTCTTGCCGAGGGCGCCGATGCCGACGTGTGCGTGTGGGATCCGTGCGCGCGTTGGACGATCAGCGCCGCGACGCAGCATCAGGCCGTGGACTACACGCCGCTCGAGGGCTTTGAGGCGCATGGCCGCGCCAAGGCCGTGTTTGTGAACGGCGTGCTGGCGGCACGCGACGGCGAGCCCACCGGAGCCCAACCCGGCCGCTACGTGCCCCGCTAACGGGAAGACCGCCGGGGTAGCTAATTTGGGAGATGATTTTTTGGGACGGGGTAGCAAAAAGAGCCCCGTCCCAAATTTGCTACCCCTGGAGGCTGGTGGCGATGAGGGGGCGGTTGAGGGCTGCCTCGAAGCGATCTGCCATTGTTGGGTCGGCAAGCGTGTCGGCTTGGTTGAGCATGACGCGTGCGGTGCTGAGTCCCAGCGCCTGCATCTCGGCATTGAGCACCTGGGCGACGCGCTCGGGCGTGGCGATGTCGGTAGGCTCGCAGCCGCAGCGCTCGCAGAAGAGCTCGGGGCGGTGGACAACCTCGGCGACGGGCTTGCCCAGCCCCGAGGCGCCGACGACCCAGACAACGTTTGCCGTGGCGGCGGGAATTACCGGCTCCCAGGCGGCATGCGCCTTGAGCGGGAGTCGCTTGCTGCCATCTGCCTCGGCCAACACATAGTTAAAGCGCCGTGCCAGCTCGCCGAGCGGCTCGGCGGGGGCGGAGAGCTTGCCTGTCTCCGGGTCCAAGACGCCTGCCTGGCAGATGCTTCCGTGCACAAGGCCCGTGCAGGCCTCGCAGGTGCAACCGGGGACATGCGCGGCGCCCGGCTTCCAAGGCGCGGCGTCCAGGCGACGATTCGACCCGTCCCATGGCACGCCGGCGACGGGAA
Source organism: Collinsella sp. AM29-10AC (assembly GCF_003469085.1). Taxonomy (NCBI): domain Bacteria; kingdom Bacillati; phylum Actinomycetota; class Coriobacteriia; order Coriobacteriales; family Coriobacteriaceae; genus Collinsella; species Collinsella sp. AM29-10AC. The sequence goes on along the minus strand of NZ_QSKB01000004.1, from coordinate 68,672 downwards.
ACATATGCGTGGTGGTGCAGAGGAGCACGCGGCCGCCAGCGCGCATGAGCTCAAGACCCAGCGTCTTCAGCAACGTCGACTTGCCGCCGCTGCCGATAATCGCGGTAATGCCTGGCTCGATCCTGAGCGCCGAGACAAGATTGCCGCTAACCGTTTCCATCTGTTCACCGCCGTATAATACTGTGATAATAAATAATCATCAGAGTAGCGGTCGAACCGCTTTTGCTCTGCTCAAACCGTAGCACAGGGAGGTGCCCCGGGAATGCTCGTTTATGTTCGCGGCGCCGGCGATATCGCCACGGGCGTCGCCGCTCGCTTGGTGCGCTCCGGCGTGTCGGTCGTTATGGCCGATATCGCGGTTCCCACGTGCATCCGTCGCACAATCTGTTTTTGCGAGGCCATTCGCCTGGGCGAGGTCGAGGTCGAAGGCATTCGCGCTCGCTTGGCACAGACGCCGGCTGAGGCGCTTGCGATTACCGAGGCTGGAGACGTCGCCGTTGTAGTGGACCCCCAGGCCAAGATGCTCGGCGAGTTGAAACCCGTGGCTGTGGTCGACGCGATTTTGGCTAAGCGCAACTTGGGCACCACGCGCGACATGGCGCCTGCCGTCATCGCCGTGGGGCCGGGCTTTACCGCGCCGGTTGACTGCGACGCCGTGGTCGAGACCATGCGTGGGCATTTCCTGGGCCGTGTCATTACCCAAGGTTCGCCCCAGCCCAACACGGGCGTGCCGGGCATTATCGCCGGCTATGGCAAGGAACGTGTTATCCACAGCCCCGCCGCCGGCGTGTTTCGGTCCGACCGCGCAATCGGCGACATCGTGAGCGCCGGAGACGTGATTGGCTACGCGGGCGATACGCCCATGTGCACGCAGATCGATGGCTGTCTGCGCGGGCTTTTGGCGAACGGCGTGCAGGTGACTGAGGGCTTTAAATGCGCCGATGTCGATCCACGCGGCGATGCCAGCTATATCAACTACATTTCGGACAAAGCGACGTCGGTCGGCGGCGGCGTGCTCGAGGCACTCGCTATGCTCACCGATGTCTTTAGAGGATAGAAGGCGGCAATGGAAAAGCTCGATGTTGTGAATGCGGCGCTTGCCGCCCTGCGTGCTGGCGAGACGTGCGAGCTGGTGGTAGTGGCCGGTACGGCGGGGTCGTCCCCGCGCGGTGTGGGCGCATGGATGACTGTCTTTGCCGATGGCAGCCAAGCGGGCACTATCGGCGGCGGCAAGATTGAGCTCTTTGCGCTGGACGAGGCGCGCGAGCTGCTGGCCGGGGGTAAATCGCGTCTGGTCCGCTACACCATGGGCGGCGAGAACTCCGATACCGGCATGATTTGCGGCGGAGCCATCTGCCTGTGCTACCTGCATCTGGATGCGACCCAGGCACCGTTGTTCCAGTCGGTTGCCGACGTCTTGGCCTATCGGCGCATCGGCGACTTCGCCATCGACTTTGAACCGTTTATCGCAAGTGCGCTCGAAGGCGATGTTGCCGAATACCATGGCGAGGAGTCGCGCCGCACCATAATGGGCTGCCCCGAGCTTTCGCTGGTGGAGGAGGGGAGTAAGGTCACCTACACCAACGCGGCCTCCGAGATTCCCGCGGCGCACATCGAGACGCTCTGCCCCGAGGGCCTGACCTATATCTTTGGCTGCGGCCACGTGGGTGCTGCGACGGCGCGGGTGCTCACGGCGGCGGGCTTTGCCGTCGTGGCTTGCGACGACCGCCCCGGCACACTGACCCCCGAATGGGTGCCCGGTGTCTACGACCGTCGTCTGGTCGACTACAAGAACCTGAGCAAGCAGTGCCCCATCGGCCCGCGTGACCTAGTGGTCGTCGCCACGGCGGGTCACAAGTCCGATATCGACGTGGTGATTCAGGCCATGCACGCCAAGCCCGCCTATCTGGGCTGTCTGGGTTCGCGCCGCAAGACGGCCTTTGTGCGCGCCCGCCTGGAGCAGGAGGGCTTTACGCAGGACCAGATCGACGAGCTGCACCTGCCGATCGGTGTCGCCATCGAGGCCGAGGACCCCGAGGAGATCGCCATCTCCATCGCTGCCGAGATGATCCACCTGCGCCGCACCAAGCTCGTCCCCCGCAAGCGCTAATCGCATCCCCATATATGAGTTGCGGTGAAATACGGACTGTTAAAGCCTGTTAAGCCGTCAAACGGTCCCTATTTCACCGCAACTGCCATTTTCCTCCGTCCCCTAGGGATCAATATGTGCGGGGGAGTTGTGGAGTTGTGCAGGCAGACGAGGTTTTTCTGGAAATACGCTCCCGATGCGCGTATAGTACCGATTGTTTTGTCGGCTCCTGCTGCGTCGAGTCCAAACCGCGAAATGCCATGAGCGGCGCGGATGCAGCCAGGAGGCACGAGGACAACCCATCGTGGCCACGCCCCGTGCTTAAAACCCCAAAAAGGAGTGAACAATGGCAGAAGAGAAGTATGTGCCGCGTCTGAAGACCAAGTACAACAACGAGGTCAAACAGCAGCTTCAGGACAAGTTCCAGTACGAGAACGTCATGATGATCCCCAAGTTTGAGAAGATCGTCGTGAACATGGGTGTCGGCGAGGCCGCTACCGATTCCAAGGCCATCGACGGTGCCGTGCGCGACCTGCGCGCCATCACCGGCCAGCAGCCGATGATCACCCGTGCCCGCAAGTCCATCGCTACCTTCCGCCTGCGCGCTGGTATGCCGATCGGCTGCAAGGTTACCCTGCGTGGCGACCGTATGTGGGAGTTCTTCGATCGTCTGACCTCCGTCGCGATCCCCCGTATCCGCGACTTCCGCGGCATCTCGGCCAAGAGCTTCGACGGCCGTGGTAACTTCTCCATGGGCGTCACCGAGCAGCTCATCTTCCCCGAGATCGACTTCGACTCCGTCGATCACCAGCGTGGTATGGACATCACTTTCGTGACCACCGCCAACACCGATGAGGAGGCCAAGGCCCTTCTGGACGCCTTCGGTTTCCCGTTCAAGAAATAGGTTCACCTGCCCTATGAGCGCCGTTCCCACAAGGGGGCGGCGCTTGGGGCGAACAATACTCTATGTGAGGAGGATATAAGTGGCTAAGACATCGATGATCGTCAAGTGCAATCGCAAGCAGAAGTTCTCTACTCGTGAGTACACGCGCTGCCAGCGCTGCGGCCGTCCGCACTCTGTGTACCGCAAGTTCGGCCTGTGCCGTGTCTGCTTCCGCGAGCTTGCACTCAAGGGCGAGCTTCCCGGCGTTAAGAAGGCCAGCTGGTAAGTCACTACCAGCGTTTCAAGCATCAGTTTGGAACAGGGAAAACGCGCTAAAAAGGCTTTGCCGTTAAGGGCGGCGAAGAACCAAGAGCACGTGTTCATCAAGAACGAAGGAGAATCTGTATGAACCTTACAGACCCGATCGCAGATATGCTTACGCGCATCCGTAACGCTAACTCTGTGAACAAGGCCACGGTCTCCATGCCGAGCAGCAAGAAGCTCGTCGAGATCGCTCGTGTTCTGCACGAGGAGGGCTACATCGAGGGCTACGATGTCGAGGACACCGTTCCCCAGAAGACTCTGCACATCACGCTTAAGTATGGTCCCAAGAAGGCTAAGGTCATCAACGGCATCCGCCGCATTTCCAAGCCGGGCCTGCGTAAGTACACCGGCGTTGCCGACATGCCCCGCGTCCGCGGTGGCCTTGGTACCGCCATTATTTCCACCAGCCATGGCGTCATGACCGACCGCGATGCTCGCAAGCACAACGTCGGCGGCGAGATCATCGCTTACGTCTGGTAATTCGCTCGGTAGGTAGAAGGAAAGGAGATCACCGTGTCTCGTATCGGTAATAAGCCTGTCCAGATTCCCGCCGGAGTCGAAGTGGCAGTCAACGGCAACAACGTTGTCGTCAAGGGCCCCAAGGGCCAGCTCGAGCTCGATGTCTTTGAGAAGCTCGCTATCAACGTCGAGGACAACGTCCTCACCGTTTCCCGTCCCGACGACGAGCGTGAGACCCGTGCCCGTCACGGCCTCACCCGCGCCCTCATCCACAACATGGTTGTTGGCGTTTCCGAGGGCTTCGAGAAGAAGCTCGAGCTCGCCGGCGTCGGTTACCGCGTGCAGCAGAAGGGCAAGAACCTCGAGTTCTCCCTGGGCTTCTCGCACCCCGTGATCGTCGAGGCTCCCGAGGGCATCACCTTCGAGGTTCCCGACAACACCCACGTGAACGTCAAGGGTATCAACAAGCAGCAGGTCGGTCAGATCGCCGCTGAGATCCGCGGCCATCGTCCTCCCGAGCCTTACAAGGGCAAGGGTATCCACTACGTTGGCGAGCACATCCGCCGCAAGCTGGGTAAGGCCGCCAAGTAGTCGTAACCGACTCACTCGCATAAGACCAGCACCCCGTCAGGTGCTGGCAAGATCAACCTTTTTAGGAGTTTACGTATGAACAAGCATAAGGCGAAGCTGGAAGGCCTCAAGCGTCGTCAGCGTCGTGTTCGCGGCAAGGTCTCGGGTACCTCCGAGCGTCCGCGTCTTCGCGTGACCCGTACTAACGCCAACATCTATGCCCAGATCATCGACGACAGCAAGGGCTCCAGCCTGACGCTCGTCTCTGCCTCGACCCTCGAGGCCGAGTTCAAGGGCACCCACACCTCGAACAAGGAGGCTGCGGAGAAGGTCGGTCAGCTCGTTGGCAAGCGCGCCATCGAGGCCGGCATCACCAAGGTCGCCTTCGATCGTGGTGGCCGTATCTACCATGGCCGCGTCAAGGCCCTCGCCGACGGTGCTCGTGCCGCCGGTCTCGAGTTCTAGGAGGTATGTAGCACATGGCTCGTAATCAGAAGCAGCAGCGCGAGGCCTCCGAGTTCGAGGAGCGCGTCGTTTACATCAACCGCGTGTCGAAGACCGTCAAGGGTGGTCGTCGCATGAGCCTCGTCGCTCTCGTCGTCGTTGGCGACGGCAAGGGCAACGTCGGCGTTGGCATGGGCAAGTCCGCTGAGGTGCCCCTGGCCATCTCCAAGGCGTCTCTCGATGCCAAGAAGAACATGTTCCACGTGCCGGTGACCGAGCAGGGCACCATCCCGCACGAGGTTCTCGGCCACTTTGGTGCCGGCCGCATCATCATCAAGCCCGCTGTCGAGGGTACCGGCGTTATCGCCGGCGGCGCTGTGCGTCCCCTCTTCGAGCTTGCTGGCATCAAGAACGTCCTGTCCAAGTCCCTCGGTACCGACAACGGCCTCAACATCATCAAGGCTGCCGTCGAGGGCCTCAAGGAGCTCTCCAGCCCTGAGGACGTCGCGGCTCGCCGTGGCCTGACGGTCTCCGAGATGTTCGTCGGTAAGGAGAACTAAGCATGGCTGACACCATCAAGATCAAGCAGGTCCGCAGCACCAACGGTTGCAAGCAGGACCAGGTCCGTACTGTCCGTGCCCTCGGTCTCCACAGGATCCGCGAGGTTCGCGAGATTGCTGACAACGAGTCCGTCCGCGGCATGATCTTCAAGGTCAAGCACCTTGTCGAGATTGTAGAGGAGTAGCAAATGCAGCTTCACGATCTTACTCCCGCGCCCGGTTCCACCAAGAACCGTAAGCGCGTCGGCCGTGGCAATTCTTCGGGTCACGGCACCACTTCTGGCCGCGGCCAGAAGGGCCAGGGTTCCCGCTCTGGCGGCACCAAGGGTGCCGGCTTCGAGGGTGGCCAGACTCCGCTGGCTATGCGCCTGCCCAAGCTTCCGGGCTTCCGCAACCCCCGTCGTATCGAGTACACCGCTGTTAACGTTGAGCGTCTCGAGCGTAAGTTCGAGGATGGCGCTGTGATCGACGGTGCCGCTCTTAAGGCCGCTCGCATCACCAAGAGCGAGTTCGAGCCCGTCAAGGTGCTCGGCAATGGTGAGCTCACCAAGAAGTTCACGGTCAAGGTCGACAAGGTCAGCGCTTCTGCGCAGGCCAAGATCGAGGCCGCCGGCGGAAAGGTCGAGCTGCCGTGCTAAATGGTCTTAAGAATGCTTTCCGCATCAAAGAATTGCGCGAAAAGATTCTTTTTACCATAGCTATGCTCGTCGTGTACCGCATTGGTGCGCACGTTCCTGTGCCCGGCATTCCCTTCCAGGGGATGCTGGGCCTTTTCTCGACCGATAACAATTCGGTCGCCGCAGGTGCTATGGCCCTCCTGAATCTTTTCTCTGGCGGCGCGTTGAGCTATGTGTCGGTGTTTTCGCTGGGCATCATGCCTTACATCACCAGCTCGATCATCCTCCAGATGCTCCAGGCCGTCGTGCCTTCCCTGCATGAGCTTGCCCGCGAGGGCGAGGTCGGTCAGACCAAGATTACGCAGTATTCGCGTTACCTCACCTTGGCTCTGGCAATCCTCAACTCCGTGGGTTACCTCTTCCTCTTTAAGAGCTTCGGCATCAGCTTTAATGGCGCCGGCGCTCCCGAGATCATCTTCGACCTCATGGTCGTCGGCACGCTCACTGCGGGCGCCATGCTGATCATGTGGATTGGTGAGCTCATCACCCAGCGCGGTATCGGCAATGGCATGTCGCTGATCATCTTTGCGAACATCATGGCCGGTCTGCCGCAGGCTATCTTCTCCAGCACCGAGGGCAATGCCGGTGGCATCATCACCATGGTGATCATCTGCGCCATCATCCTGCTGGTTATCCCGCTGATCGTTTTCCTTGAGCGCGGCCAGCGCCGCATTCCGGTCTCCTACGCCAAGCGCGTCGTGGGCCGTCGCATGATGGGTGGACAGACCACCTACCTGCCCATCAAGGTCAACACCGCGGGCGTCGTGCCGATCATCTTCGCTTCGGCGCTGCTGTACTTCCCGGCTCAGATTGCCGTGTTCTTCCCCGGCATCGGCTGGATTCAGGCAGTTGCCTCTGCGCTTTCGACCGGTTGGCTCAACTGGGTGCTTAACGTTGTCCTCATCGTGTTCTTCGCGTACTTCTACACCTCCATGGTGTTCAACCCCGATGACACGGCCGATAACCTTAAGAAGCAGGGCGGCTTTATTCCGGGCGTGCGTCCGGGTAGGGCTACCGCGGCCTACATCAAGAACGCGCTCAACAAGATTACGCTTCCCAGCGCTGTCTTTTTGGCGCTCATCGCCATCGTGCCTTCGATCATCTTCTCCTTCACGGGTAACCATCTGATCCAGGCATTTGGCGGCACGTCCATCCTCATCATGGTCGGCGTCGTGCTCGACACGGTCGATAAGCTCGAAGGCCAGATCAAGATGTATGATTACGATGGATTCTTTAAATAGGCTAGAGGAGGATTGCTCATGAACCTCGTATTGCTCGGAGCTCCGGGTGCCGGTAAGGGCACCGTCGCACAGGAGCTCGTCGCCGAGTTTGGCGTCGCCCACATTTCCACGGGCGACCTGCTGCGTGCTGCCGTCAAGGGCGGCACCGAGCTTGGTATTCAGGCTAAGAAGTACATGGACGCTGGCGAGCTCGTTCCCGACCAGCTCGTGATCGACCTTGTCAAGGAGCGCCTTGCCGCCGATGACGCCCAGCAGGGCTTCATTCTCGACGGCTTCCCGCGCAACACCGCCCAGGCTGTGACGCTCGATTCCGAGCTCTCCGCCATGGGTCGCGAGATCGATTGCGCCCTTCTGGTCGATGTGGCCCCCGAGGTCATTATCGATCGTCTGTCTTCGCGTCGCACCTGCCGCGCCTGCGGTTACACCGGCACTGCTGCCGATGCTACCTGTCCCAAGTGCGGTGGCGAGATGTATCAGCGCGACGACGACAAGCCCGAGACCATCAAGAACCGTCTCGACGTCTACGAGAAGTCCACGAGCCCGCTCGTCGACTACTATCGTGGCCAGGGTCTGCTCAAGTCGGTCAACGGTGACCAGGCTCGCGAGACCGTGTACGGGGATGTCAAAGAGGCTCTCGGTCTATGATCAAGATTAAGTCTGCAACGCAAATCGAGCAGATGAAGAAGGCAGGAGCGCTATCTAAGATGGCGCTCCGCCACGTTGGAGCCATGGTGCGCCCTGGTGTTTCGACCTTTGAGCTCGATCAGCTCGCGGAGCAGATTATCCGTATGCATGGCGGCACCCCGGCCTTTAAGGGTTACGGCGGGTTTCCCGGTACCATTTGCGCATCGATTAACGATGCCGTGGTCCACGGCATTCCCAACCCCGACATGATCCTGCGCGATGGCGATATCATTTCCATCGATACGGGAGCCGTTGTCGACGGTTGGGTCGGCGATAACGCTTGGACGTTTTTTGTCGGCACACCCACGCCCGAGGCCAAGGCCCTGTGCGAGGTTACGCGCGATTGCCTTAAGGCTGCCATCGAGCAGGCTGTTCCCGGTAACCATATCGGGGACGTCGGTTATGCCGTTCAGTCCCTCGCTGAGTCTCACGGTTACGGCGTGCTTCGCGACTATGTGGGCCATGGCATTGGCCGCGTGATGCACGAGGACCCCAACGTTCCTAACTATGGAAAGAAGGGGAGGGGCGTTCGCCTCCAGGCTGGCATGGTCATTGCCATCGAGCCGATGGTTACGATGGGTTCCAACCATGTGAGCACGGGCTCCGACGGTTGGATTGTTACGACCAACGACCACCTGCCCGCCGCGCACTACGAGAACACCGTCGCCATTACCAATGACGGTCCGGTGATTCTCACCACCGACGCGCAAGGTGCTTGGTGTTCGCTCCAAGGCGGAGAAATGTAACAAGTTTCATTTAGTTGTGGAGCCATTACGAAGTTATTACGATGCGTGCATACGTGTTGTAGAATACTCAATCGCTGTCGTTTTCTAGAGAAAGATGATTGCTTGTGAAGAAGGAAGACGCAATTGAGCTCGAGGGTACGGTAAAGGAACCGCTGCCCAACGCCATGTTTAAGGTCGAGCTCGAGAACGGTCATTCGGTTCTGTGCAACATTTCTGGCAAGATCCGAATGAATTACATCCGTATTCTCCCCGGTGACAGGGTTGTCGTGGAGCTTTCCCCGTACGACCTGACCCGCGGCCGCATCACCTATCGCTACAAATAGCGGCACGCATACACGCACTCCATTTCCGACTGCAGGCTTAGCTCAACCTACGGTCGGATTGTGTGTGAAGACCAGCCATAGTTTTAAACGCCTGCGGCTGGGCGAGTAGATAGTAGGGAAGTAGTTTGAGCGCTACCGAAAGGAAGAACGATGAAGGTACGTCCTTCGGTCAAGAAGATGTGCGATAAGTGCAAAATCATTAGGCGCCATGGCAAGGTCCTCGTTATTTGCGAGAACCCCCGTCATAAGCAGCGTCAGGGTTAAGAGAGGAGACTACGTTGGCCCGTATTAATGGTGTCGACCTCCCGCGTGAGAAGCGCGTTGAGATCGGTCTGACCTACATTTACGGCATCGGCCGCACCACTGCGACGAAGATCTGCGTCGAGTGCAACGTTAACGTGGATACGCGCGTTAAGGACCTCACCGAGGATGAGGTTAACGCCATCCGCGATTATATCGATAAGAACCAGATCATGGTTGAGGGCGACCTCCGCCGTGAGCGCAACCAGAACGTCAAGCGCCTTATGGACATCGGCTGCAACCGCGGCCTTCGTCACCGCAAGGGCCTCCCGGTCCGCGGCCAGCGCACCCACACTAACGCTCGTACCCGCAAGGGCCCGAAGCGTCAGATCGGTGCTAAGAAGAAGAAATAAGGAGCGCTAGATAGATGGCTACTGCTAAGAAGAACGTTCGCGCTGCCCGTCTGAAGCGCGCGGACCGTAAGAACATTTCCGTGGGCCAGGCTCACATTCGTTCTACGTTCAACAACACGATCGTTTCGATCACCGATCCCCAGGGCAACGTCATTTCCTGGAAGTCGGCTGGCCAGGTGGGCTTCAAGGGCTCCCGTAAGTCCACGCCGTTCGCTGCCCAGATGGCTGCCGAGGCTGCTGCCAAGCAGGCCATGGAGCACGGCATGAAGAAGGTTTCCGTCTTCGTCAAGGGCCCCGGCTCCGGTCGTGAGACCGCCATCCGCTCCCTCCAGGCTGCTGGCCTCGAGGTCTCGAGCATCCAGGACAAGACCCCCATTCCGCACAACGGCTGCCGCCCCAAGAAGCGTCGCCGCGTGTAACTGAAAGGATCGTATCAATATGGCAATCGACAGGACTCCTGTTCTTAAGCGCTGCCGTCAGCTCGGGATCGATCCCGCTGAGCTCGGTTACAGCAGCAAGAAGGAATCTATCCGTCAGCCCAAGCGCCGTCGCAAGGAATCTGAGTACGGCATGCAGCTGCGCGAGAAGCAGAAGGTCAAGTTCATCTATGGCGTTCTGGAGAAGCAGTTCCACGGCTACTTCAACAAGGCCCGCAAGATGAACGGCGTCACCGGTGAGAACCTCATGATCATCCTTGAGTCTCGCCTCGACAACGTCGTCTTCCGTCTTGGCTTCGCCCGTACCCGCAAAGAGGCTCGTCAGTCCGTCCGTCACGGTCACTTCACCGTGAACGGCAAGCGCGTGGACATCCCGTCCTACCGCGTCAAGGCCGGCGACGTCGTCGCTGTCGGCGAGAAGTTCCGTGACCTCCTCCCCATCAAGGAGGCCCTGATTTCCTCCGAGCGCTTTGAGGTCCCTGGCTGGCTCGAGGTCGATATCGAGAAGCTGTCTGGTAACGTGCTCGCTCTGCCGACGCGTGAGCAGATCAGCGGTGATATCAACGAGCAGCTCATCGTCGAGCTCTACTCTAAGTAGTCCATCCGGGCTGCTGAGGCTGGAGGTAATACATGTCAGAATTCATTAGGCCTCAGGTTCAGGTCGAAGAGATCAACGAGACGTCTGCTCGTGTCTCCGTCGAGCCGCTCGAGCGTGGTTACGGCGATACGCTGGGTAACTCCCTTCGTCGCGTTCTTCTGTCCTCGCTCGAGGGTGCCGCCGTCGAGGCTATTCAGATCGATGGTGCGCAGCACGAGTTCATGACCATCCCTAACATGGTCGAGGATGTCACCGACATCGTCCTGAATGTCAAGGGTCTTGTCTTCAGGGCTCTCGGCACGACCGACGAGGCGACCGCCACCATCTCGGTTGACGGCCCCTGCGAGGTCACCGGTGCGGACTTCTTTATTCCGTCCGAGTTTGAGCTGGTCAACCCCGAGCAGCACATCGCTACGCTCACCGAGGGTGGCCATCTCACCATGAGCATGCGCATCGGCTATGGCCGCGGCTATGTCTCTGGCGAGGCCAACAAGCGCGACAACGATCCCATCGGTGTGATCCACGTCGACTCGCTGTACTCGCCGGTTTCCCGTTGCGCCAAGCTCGTTGAGGCTTGCCGTGTCGGTCAGCACACCGACTACGACCGCCTTGTCCTCGAGATCGAGACCAACGGCTCCATCGCCCCGCGCGACGCCGTGGTCCAGGCTGCCAATATCATCAATCAGCATATGGCCGCCTTTATGAACCTTGCCGAGACCCCCGAGGTTGAGGAGGAGGCTTCGATCTTCGCTCCCGAGGTCACCAACGACAACGCCGAGCTGGACAAGCAGATCGAGGATCTGGACCTTTCCGTCCGTTCTTACAACTGCCTTAAGCGCGCCAGCATTCACTCGGTCCGTCAACTCGTTGAGTTCTCGGAGAACGATCTGCTCAACATCCGTAACTTCGGTGTTAAGTCGATCGAGGAAGTGAAGGACAAGCTTGAGTCCATGGGCCTGAGCCTGAAGGCTTAATGCTTCGCATATTTGAGGAGAAACTAGACCATGCGTCACAACGTTAAGAAGGGCCTGAAGCTCGGCACCGATGCGAGCCACACCAAGGCCATGAAGAAGAGCCTTGCTAAGGCCCTCTTCGAGAACGACCGCATCAAGACCACCGAGACCCGTGCTAAGGCGCTGCGTTCGGTCGTCGACCCGATCATCACTTGGGCCAAGAAGGGCGACCTGCACTCTCGTCGTCTGGCTATCGCCAAGCTCGGCGATAAGCAGCTCGTTGCCGAGATTTTCGACAAGGCTGCTCAGGGCATGTGGCAGGACCGCAACGGCGGTTACACCCGCATCATGAAGCTCGGTAACCGTAAGGGCGACAACGCTCCCATCGTTATCATGGAGCTCGTCACCGAGCCTTGCACGCCTAAGGCCAAGAAGGCTGCTCCGGCCCCCAAGAAGGCCGCTGCTCCCAAGAAGGTCGAGGCTGTCGAGGAGACCGCTGCCGAGGAGGCTCCTGCTGAGGAGACCGCTGAGTAGACATTCCGTCTGCATAGGCTATATTCGAGGGGTACGTTCGCGTACCCCTCTTTTTTTGTCGCGATACCGTTGCTTGTTTGTTGGGAGCGCCCATGACTGCGCCGTCTGATTCCAATTCGATTTCCGAGCTTGACGCCACGCTCGTATTTCGCGTGGCCTATGATGGCTCGTCGTATAGCGGATTTGCCGAGCAGCCGGGACAGACGACGGTTGCGGGTGAGCTACGTCGAGCCATCGAGACGCTGCTTCGCCGCCCGATCGATCTGACGTGCGCGGGGCGTACCGATGCCGGCGTGCATGCCGTGGCTCAGTACATCAGCGTGCCCGTAACGGACGCTGAGCTCGCTTGTACGCGCCGTAGGTGGCTGCGGGCTATGGATGCCCTGCTGCCCAAAGATATCGCCATTAACGAGGTCTACAAGGCCCGTAAAGGCTTTTCTGCGCGTTTTGACGCGCGTTCCCGTACGTATACATACCGCATTGCCGATCGAGATGCGCGCCCTGTGCTGTCCCGCGGTGCCGTGTGGTGGCATCGCTATCCCTTGGATGTTGAGGCTATGTCTGCTGCCTGCCCCGCACTGCTGGGCGAGCAGGACTTTAAAAGCTTTTGCAAGGTCGCTTCGGCCGTTGGCAAGCCCACGCATCGCTGCGTGATGCGTGCCGAATTTGGCCATGAGGTTGCGTTTGGCGAGGACATCCTGACGTTCACCATCGAGGGCAATGCGTTTCTGCATTCGATGGTCCGTACGATCGTGGGCACGCTTGTCGAGATTGGCATGCATCGCCGTGAACCCGAGTGGATGCGCGAGGTTATCGATGCTTGCGACCGTACCGCTGCGGGCCCCACGGCTCCTGCCTGCGGCCTTACGTTTATGGCAGTGGATTACGATCCCGCCGAGCTTGTCGTGCTCGACTAGGGGAGGGCTCGACGTGTCGTGCGTCGACACCTGTCATCTGTGGGCTGCGCGTGTGCAACATCTGTTCTTGGCGTGCAATGCAACCGGTGTCTCATTGCTTTTATTGCCGGGGTGTACCATGAACCACGGTTTGATTCATTGCTGTCGAGAGGACGGATAATTTGGTTCGACGTGGCTCGCATCCGCGACTTTCGGTGATCCTTGTGGTAGAAGGTTCGCCCAGCTATGCGATGCGTGCGCTCGAGAGTATCCAGAACCAAGACCTCTACGATTTGCAGATTGTCGTTGTCTGCCGCGATGCTGCGTCCGGTGTGCGCCATTCGCTTCAAGTTGCTGCCGACAGGGACATCCATATTGATTTGATTGACGTCGAGGACGCGAAGCGCGGTGCTTGTCTTCGTGCCGGTTTTGCTGCCTCGCGCGGCTCTCAAATCATCGCTATGAACGCCGATGAGTGGTTTGCTCCGCAATCCCTTTCCAAGATGGTCGATATCGCGTGCGATACTGCGGCAGACATAGTGTTCCCTACGGTGTCGCTCGACCGCTATGATGCACATCGAGAGCGCCATTCGCGCGTCTTGGATGCTGCTTCTATTGCTATTGAAGACAAGTCTTCGATGGTGGCCGGGCTGCCCCAGTTGATTTTAGGCGGCCTAGTCGTTCAGACCTCTGGCGTGATGTATAGCCGTCCGCTGTTTGAGGCATGCCTGTCGCACGGCAAGGCGCACCGTACGGTTGAGTTTATGGCATATGCGCTCTCGCAGGCACAGCGCGTCTCCGGCTGCGGCGACGCTTGTTTCCACGCGGCGGCGCCTAAGCTTACAGATGCCTTTGATCCCACCATGTATGCCAAGGTATCCGATGACACCCGGGCGCTCGACGAGCTTGCGGACTCACTCTCGGAAGCAGATAGCGGTGGTCGGGTCAAGCTGGCAAGCCAAAAGTTCTACTTTGCCGGACTGGTCGCCTGCATCGAGAATTTGTGTCTGAGCCCGCATGGAGTGTCGTCAATCGAGCGTTCCGCCCGCATGCGTGATATGCTCGAGGCGCCTCGAACCCGTCAGATGGTCGCCGCGCTCAAGGATAACCATCGGGGGCTCGGTCTGTTGTTTGGGCCGATCGCCAGCGCTAAGCCCGCGCGCTGCGTGATGTGTACGCATCTGGCAGCTTTTCTTAACCGGACGGGCGCAAAAACCGCCTAAACGGCTCATTACGAAACAAACTTGCATAGAATTGTTTCGAAATGCGTTCTTATACACAAAAGCCTTCAAATAGCGTTAAACTATTCAATCACTGATTGATTGTCTCCGCCATCTTTTGGAGAGAGGGTTTGTATGGCTAAAAAACGCAATGGGCGCCAAGATGCCATTAGAGATATTGTGCGCAATAAGGATGTCCGCACGCAGCGCGTGCTGGTCGATGAGCTCCGTGCTATGGGCTTTGATTGCACGCAGGCGACTGTCTCTCGCGATATTGCCGACATGGGGCTGCGTAAGCTCCCTGAGGGCATCTATGTTCTGGCAGAGGACTTGCACCTGCAGCGTATGGTTTCCGAGCTCGTAACGGGCGTTCTGCGTACCGATAATCTGGTTATGATCAAGGCTCAGCCTGGCACGGCTTCCGGCATCGCCGCCGCCGTTGATGCGGCAGAGTTGCCCGATGTGCTTGGCTCGCTTGCCGGCAACGATACGATTTTGGTTATTGCCCAGACGGCCGAGGACGGCGAGCGTCTCGAGGCGCTGATCAATAAGTTGAGCAATTCTCGCAAGTAGGTGTGCGGGTCGTGCGCTCGGCATTGTGTGCGCTGACATAGTGGCTTGTAAGGGGTATCGACGTTGGTCGGTACCTCTTTTTGTTTGCCGGTATAAAGACCGCCCACCAGGTCGCTTCAAACTAAAAGGCCCCGAGCAGTTCAATAAGCTGCTCGGGGCCTTGTTGGCTTTAGTCGCGTACTTCTTAGCCGACCGTATCGTCAGGCGTGGGCGAGGGGTCGGGAGTGGGCGTAGGCGTAGGCGTGCCGCCATCGCCGCCGGTCGAACCACCAGTGGAGCCGCCCGTCGAGCCACCGGTCGTACCGGTGCCGCCGGTGGTGTCGCCGCCCGTGGTCTCGGTGGTCGTGGTCGTCGTGGTAGTCGTTGTGGTGGTTTCCTCTTCCTCTTCCTCTTCGTCCTTGTCCTTGTCGTCGTTCTCCGACTTCTTGGTGTTGTTGGTGCCGTAGAACTTCCAGACGCTGTTGTTCTTGTAGGTGGGCGCCGTTCCGGTCGCAAACTCCTCGCGCTCGGTACCGGTCAGAACGGTGTTCATAAACCGCTTAAAGACAGGCAGGTTGGTGCTGTCTCCCAGCAGGTCCGTGCCGTACTTTTGGATGGGGATCTCGCCCGCGGAATAGCCGGTCCACAGGGCGCATGCCAGCTGCGGGGTATAGCCGCAGAACCACAGGTTGGTGGTGTTGTCGGTGGTGCCCGTCTTGCCGGCATAGGGCTGGTTGACACTCAGGGCGCCGGCAGCACCCGTACCGCTGCCCTTCATGACGCCGGACAGAACATCGGTGACCGCGGCGGCCTCGCCCTCGGTAAGCACCTGTGAGGGATTGTCGGTGTGCTGGTACAGCACCGAACCGGTACGAGAGTCAATCTCGGTGATGGCGATCGGCTGGCGATAGTAGCCGCCGTTGGCAAACGTCGCGTAGGCGGCGGCCATCTCGAGCGGCGAGATCGAGCCGGTGCCGAGGGTCATGACGGGAACGTCCTCGATGTTGTCCTTGGCGGGGTCGATGCCGAGCTTTTTGACGAGCGAGATGATCTTGCTGTTGCCGACGGCTTCCGCCACCTGGATGTAGCCGGTGTTGGAGGAGTATGCCGTCGCCTGCTTGAGCGTGATGTTGCCATAGCTCTGGTTGGCGTAGTTTTGTACCTCGGTTGTGGTGCCCTTGGCCTTGAGCGGCGAGTTGCAGTTGAGGGTGACGTTGGGGTTCATGCCGTTTTGGATGGCAGTTGCCAGCGTAAAGGCCTTAAAGGTGGAGCCGACGGGACGCTTGGCCGTGGCATGGTTTACGTGGTTCTCGTCGGCGTTGTAGTCGTAGCCGCCCACCATGCACTTGATGTAGCCGGTCTTGGGGTCGACGACGACCATGCCCATGTCCAGGCCGTCAAGCGAGAGCGTGTCGAGCTGCTCGCGGACGGCATTCTCTGCCACCTGCTGCATCGTGGGGTCGATGGTGGTCTTGACGGTCAGGCCGCCCTTAAAGAGCACGTCGGTCGAGAACTCCTGCTCCAGTAGCTGCTTGACGTAGGAGACAAAGTAGGGCTGCGAGTATACGTCGACGCCGCTGCCCGAGATTTCGGTCACGTTGAGGGTGATGGGCTCGGCCTGTGCGGCATCGTGCTCCTCCTGGGTGATGTGGCCCAGGCGCAGCATGTTGTCGAGAACCTTGTTGCGGCGAGACAGTGC
Organism: Collinsella sp. AM29-10AC; assembly: GCF_003469085.1. Lineage (NCBI taxonomy): Bacteria > Bacillati > Actinomycetota > Coriobacteriia > Coriobacteriales > Coriobacteriaceae > Collinsella > Collinsella sp. AM29-10AC. The sequence continues at coordinate 52,130 of NZ_QSKB01000004.1, read as the reverse complement.
CAGATCGGGGTTGACCGTGGGGTCGTACTGCGAAGGCGAGTTGGGAAGGCCGATGAGCAGCGCGGCCTCGCTGAGGGTGAGGTCGGCGGCGCTCTTGGACAGATAGGTCTCGGCTGCGGCCTCGATGCCGTAGGCGCCGTGGCCGTAATAGATGGTGTTGAGGTACATCATGAGGATCTCGTCTTTGGAGTACATGTCCTCCATCTTGATGGCGATGTAGGCCTCGCGCACCTTACGCTCAATGGTCGAGTCGAACTGCTCCTCCTGCAGGATGGTGTTGCGCACAAGCTGCTGGGTGATAGTCGAGGCGCCTTCGTGCCCGCCACCGAGGGTTGCCACCGCAGCACGCGCGATACCCCACAGGTCGATACCGCCGTGCTCGTAGAAGCGCTCGTCCTCGACGTCAACGGTGCCCTGCAGCACGTAGGGGGAGACCTCGTCCTTGGTGATAGACTTGCGGTTTTGCGTGTAGAAGCTCGCGATCTTGTTGCCGTTGCAGTCGACGATCTCGGTGGGCTCGCTCACCAGATACGCGTTGGCGTCGGTGTAGTCGGGCAGATCGGACAGCCAGCGGTTGACGTTGCCGACCATGCCGATGCCAAATGCCACGCCCGCAATCAGCAGAAAGCCCAAAAACGAGAGCAGGATTATGGGCAGAGCATGCGTCTTTGAACGGCTGCGTCCCTGTCGTTGGCGAGGACCCATATATTGACCTCCAGGTATGTCGTGCCGGACGGTGGATGTGCCGTCGGGGCAGGATGGACATAAGTTATTACACGATAAACCAAACGGGGCGCGCGAGGCCTCGTGTATGCTGGAAGACGGCATTTTTCAGAGTGAATGCATACCTTGGTAAGGAGTTTGTCGATGGCGATTCGGACGATGGGGCCGAGCGGACAATACGAGACTGGATTGGATGCTGCCGGTGCGGCGCTGCCCGAGCTGCTGGCGCCGGCGGGCGGACTCGACCAGATGCTTGCGGCCATCGCCGCGGGTGCCGATGCCATCTATGCGGGGTTGGGCGGCTTTAACGCCCGTGTGAGCGCCCATGGCTTTACGGATAACGAGTTTGCGCGCGGCTGCGCCGTGGCGCATGCCCATGGCGTGCGTGTGTACGTAACGCTCAACGTGTTCGTGTTTGACGATGAGTTGTCCGACGCGGTGGCGTTGGGAGCTCATGCACTGGAGCTGGGCGCCGATGCTCTGATTGTCGCCGATGCCGGGTTGGCCTGCGCGCTGCGCGCGGCGATTCCCGGGGTCGAGATTCACCTGTCCACGCAGGCGGGCGCTCATAGCGAGGGTGCCGTGCGGCTTGCCGCCGATGAGCTGGGGGTCGAGCGCGTGACGACGGCACGCGAGCTGACGGTCGACGAGATTGCGGCGCTATGTGCCACGGGCGTGCCCATCGAGGTATTCTGCCACGGTGCGATTTGCATCGGCTATTCGGGGGCGTGCGAGTTCTCGGCCTTGCGGCGTGGGCGCTCGGCGATGCGCGGCGACTGCACGCAGCCGTGCCGTCTGGCGTACGACCTAGTGGACGAGGCGGGGCAGAGTGTTGTTGCCGTCGAGGGAGACCGCCTGCTTTGTCCGCGTGACTATCTGGGTATCGCGCACCTGCCCGAGCTTGTTGCCACCGGCGTGGCATCGCTCAAGATCGAGGGACGCATGAAGAATCCCGATTACGTATTCAACGTGGTGAGGGTGTGGCGTCGGGCACTCGATATGCTGTGCGACGGCGCGTGGGACTCCGGTGCCGTGGAAGAGCTTGAACGCGAGCTGGGAAGGTCGTTTAACCGTGGGTTTACCGATGCTTACCTGCGGGGTCGTTCGGGTGCCGAGCTCATGAGCTTTGAGCGCGCGATCAACCAGGGCGTGCGCGTGGGCCACTTGGTGGCGGTGGGTCACGAAGAGGTGACGGTTGAGCTTGATGCCGCCGTGGCGGCGGGCGATACGCTCGAAATACGATTTTACCCGGGTGCCGACGCGCGTCCCGATGTGCCCAAGCGCTGGCCACAGGTGCCTTGCCCCGTGGATGCCGCTGCGGGGGAGCGCATCGTCGTGCATTGCAAACGTAAGGTGGACGCGGGCTGCGAGGTCTATCTGATTCGCAGCGCCGGCGTGTTGGATCAGACGGCGGCGGTGTTGGAGCGCATGCGGGCCGAGGCGGATGCGATTGCGCCCGTTGCGCGTGCCGTTGAGGTGCTGCCCTTTGAGGGCGCTGCGGTGGATGGCGGTGCGTCGACGGAGTTGGCGGGGTCGGCGGGGCCGGCAAAGCGCGAGGATTTTGCTCGTATGGTCTTTGCCTGGGAGCTGATGGATGTGGGTCCGCGCGATGAGCGAGATCTGTCCGATACAACGGTGGTGCTCGACGAAGTGTGCCGCGCGGGCGACGCCGAGCGGACTCGGGCGCTTATGCAGCGTGCCGGGCGCGTCGTCTGCCGCAATCTGGGACAAGTGGCGATGGCCCGCGAGCTGGGCGTGACGTTTGACGTGGCGGCGCCGGTGTTCTGCGCGAATCGGGCCACGCTTGCCTGGCTGCGCGAACTCGGTGCGGGGCGGGTGTACTTGCCGGCCGAGTTGCTCGGCAATGATGCGGAGCGTATTGCCGAACTGGCTGCTGAACCCGGCGTCTGGGGTCCGGTCGACGCCGATCGTCCCGAGCTTATGGTGTGCGAGCACTGCCTGCTGACCGCCGAGGGCGTCTGCGCTACCGATGCGACGGGACAGGTCCGTTGCCGCGACTGCTTGCGTCGTCGGCAGGTACGCTATCTGGTCGAGCGTGACGGTACACGTCTGCCGGTCGCCGTTGACGCGTGCGGCAGGACGAGGATTTTCCTGTCGTAGGTGCCGCGTCGCGTCAGTTTGTTATCATATGAGAGTTTATGGACTTCCAGCACCGCCGTATCCGGTGAGGGTGCTATAGCAAAAGGAGGATACCCAATGCTGTCTGTTGACGAGCAAATGCGTATCATCACCTCGGGCGCTGCGAAGATCGTCCCCGAGGCCGACCTTCGTAAGAAGCTTGAGAAGGGCGAGCCCCTCAACATCAAGCTCGGCGTCGACCCCACCAGCCCCGACCTGCACCTGGGCCATGCCGTGCCGCTGCGCAAGATGCGCCAGTTCCAGGACCTGGGCCACAACGTCACCCTTATCATCGGCAACGGCACCGCGCTGATCGGCGACCCCTCGGGCAAGAACTCCACCCGCCCGCAGCTTTCGCAGGAGCAGATCGAGGCCAATGCCGAGACCTACGTGAGCCAGGCCATGAAGATCCTGGACCCCGAGAAGACCACCATCGTGCACAACGGTGACTGGATTCTGTCGATGGATCTGGCCGGTCTGCTGCAGGTGTGCTCCAAGTTCACCGTTGCCCGCATCCTTGAGCGCGACGACTTTACCAAGCGCTACCAGTCTCAGACGCCGATCGCCCTGCATGAGTTCCTGTATCCCGTGATGCAGGCCTTCGACTCTGTGCAGATCAAGGCCGACGTGGAGATGGGTGGCACCGATCAGCTCTTCAACCTGCTCGCCGGCCGCGAGCTCATGGAGAAGATGGGCATGGAGCCCCAGATCGCGCTCACCATGCCGCTGCTCGAGGGCACCGATGGCGTTCGTAAGATGTCCAAGTCCTATGGCAACTACATCGGCCTGACCGACGCCCCCAAGGATATGTTCGGCAAGACCATGTCCATCCCCGACGAGATGATCGGCAAGTACTATCGTCTGGCCAGCTCGCTCACCCCGGCCGAGGTCGACAAGATCGACGCCGCTTTGGCCGATGGCTCTGCCGACCCCTATGAGCTCAAGCGTGCCCTGGGCCGCGACCTGTGCGACACCTACCACGGCGCCGGTGCCGGCGACGAGGCTCAGGCCGAGTTCGACCGCGTGTTCAAGGAAGGCCAGCTCGCCGACTTCCCCGAGAAGCATGTCGAGCTGACCGTCAACGACGAGGGTCAGATCTACCTCGCCGGCCTGCTCAAGGATCTGGGACTTTCGGCCAGCGCCGGCCAGGCCCGTCGCGATATCGACGGCGGCGGCGTCAAGATTAATGGCGAGGCCGTGGCTCCCAAGAGCTACAACATCGACCCCAGCGCGCTCAAGCTGGGCGACACCCTCTCCGTGGGCAAGCGCAAGGGCTTCAAGTTGATTTAGTTCCGCCGTTCTAACGAACGGCGGACCGGCCGACGCTGCGCGGGCCGCATTTGGACAATCTGACGTTCAACTTCAAGGGCGCGACCAGAAGGTCAGCGCCCTTTCGTTTCGCGTCACCTTGCCTCAAATGCGGCCCGCTCGCTGGCGTTGCCAAAATATCGGCGCTGCCGTTGTTGGCACTTTGGGACACTCCTTGTCATTGGTGCAAAGCAACCTGTCTCCATTGCGCCAAGCGGCGTGTGCCGTTAAGCGGAGAGGCGTATTGTTGACCCATCGTTTGGGCATACAATGGCTATTGGTTTGCTGCGGTGAAGGTCTGTCCGCCCCGCAGCTTTTTTCTACGGTTAAAGGAGTATGTATGTCCGTTGAGGTCATGAGGTCTGTGATCGACGCTGCCGAGGGTCGCGTGCCCGTCGACACGCTGTTTACCAATGCGCAGATTGTCGACGTATATGGCCAGCGCGTGGCGCCCGGTAGCGTTGCCGTCAAGGATGGCGTAATCGTCGGCGTGCTCTACGACGGTCGCGATGACGCTGCTGGCACCTACGAGGCGGCTGAAGTCATCGACTGCCAGGGCCGCTATCTTGCCCCCGGTTTTATCGACGGGCACTTGCATATCGAATCTTCGAACATCCGCCCTGCTGAGTATGCGCGCATGGCGGCGACGCGCGGCACCACCACTGCCATTGCCGACAGCCACGAGATTGCCAACGTTTCCGGCCTGGACGGCCTGCGCTTTATGATCGAGGACGGCCGTCGCGCGCCCATTTCCATCAAGTACATGATGCCCTCGTGCGTGCCCGCGCTGCCCGATGAGCAGGCCGGTGCCGTCATTACCGCCGCCGATATGCAGGCGTTTTTTGCCGAGTATCCGGGCGATGTCTTCGGTCTGGGTGAGATGATGAACCTGCCGGGCGTCTTTATGGGCGACCCCGAGACCTGTGCTCGCATCGATGCTGCCAACCAGACGCCGTCCAAGCAGGTTGACGGCCACGCGCCGCTCGTTGCCGGAAAGGACCTCAACGCCTATGCCGCGGCGGGCATTATCGCCGACCACGAGTCGACGATTCCCGAGGAGGCACTCGACAAGCTGTCCCGCGGCATGTATGTGATGCTGCGCGAGGGTACGTGCAGCCATGACCTGGCCAACTTGTCGCCGATGCTGCTGGAAAACCCCGCCCGTGCCCGCCGCTGCTGCTTTGCGACCGACGACCGTGCTCCCTCCGACGCGCTTTCGACCGGTATGATCGACAACGCCTGCCGTGTGGCTATCGAGGCCGGCATTGACCCCGTGGTTGCCATCTCTATGGCGTCCCTCTCCACGGCCGAGGCGTTTGGCCTGGATCACGGCTGCCGCGACCCGTACGAGCTACGCGGTGCGATTGCCCCGGGCAAGCGTGCCGACCTGCTGGTGCTCAATGATCTGACGTTTGCCACGGCTCCGCATCGCGTATATGCCGCCGGTGCCCTGGTGGCGCAGGACGGCACCTTTGTGGGCGAGATTGCACCCGAGATGGCCGAGGTTGCGGCCCTTGCCGATGAGCTGCGTGCCTCCGTTAAGCTGCCGAAGCTTTCGCTCGATGTGTTCGACTATGCCTTTAAGCCGGGCGAGGCCGTTATCGATGTGATCCCGGGCATGGCTATCACGGGCATGATTCGCCCCGAGACTGACGAGGACTTGCGCCGCATTATGCTGATTGAGCGCCATGGCCGTGGCGTGTCGTTGCAGGTCGAGGGTGTCGACGGCGACGGCCCCGCCGGTCTGGGCTTGGTCGGCAAGCATATCGGTCGCGGTTGGGTGCGCGGTTTCACCATCACCGGTGGTGCCATTGCCTCCACGATCGGCCACGATTCGCATAACGTGTGCGTGGTGGGCGACAATGCGGCGGATATGATGGCTGCCGTTGAGGCCGTGGGCCAGGGCGGCCACGTGCTGGTGCGCAACGGCGAGGTCGTGGCGCGCATTCCGCTGGCGCTCGGTGGCCTTATGAGCGAGGGTACGGCCGAGGACGTTGCCGCGCAGCACGACGACTTTATGGTCAAGGCGCGCGCCATGGGTATTGAGCCGCCGCTCGACCCCATCATGGGCATCATTTTCCTGCCCCTGCCGGTGATCCCGACGCTCCGCATCCGCCCCGAGGGCATGTTCGACGTTACAACCTTCACCTACGCCGACTAGTCATCGGGGACGTTCTTAAACGACTAGTCGTTGGGGACACTCTTTGGCGTGTCGCCTGACGCCGCGACCGTGAGACCTCTGGCATGTGTGAGCTATTTGCCAGGTCCTTGTAACGTTTACGCCCGCGGAGTCTTATTTGAGCTCCCTTTGGGTACGTTGGAATCGGATACACGTTCGATTCCAACAAGCCCGAAGGGAGCTTTTCTATGTTTAAACTGATTGCATCCGATATGGACGGCACGTTGCTTGACGAAAACGGCCAGGTGCCTCCCGAGACCTACGAACTGATTCTGGCGCTACGCGAGCATGGCGTGCATTTCGCCGCATCGTCAGGTCGTCGCTACGATCGCCTGTGCGAGTTCTTTGCGCCCGTTCGCGACAAGATGGACTTTGTCGCCGCTAACGGTGCCCAGGTCTTCGCCGACGGCAAGATGGTAGACCGTGAGGTGTATTCGCACCTGGCGATTCGAAGGCTCGCCCAAGCCGTCGCGACGTTTCCCAATCTGCATCTTGCGCTTTTTGACCGAACCAAGTCCTTCTTGCTCGATGACGAGTGCAAGTTCGTGCGTGAGGTCGATAAGGACCTTCCCAATGCCGAGCGTATTTGGGAGCTGCCCGATCCCAGCGTAAATATCATCAAGGCGAGTATCTTTTGCGATGACGGTGCCGTTATGGACAGCGCTTACGTACTGCAGCGTGAACTCGGTCAGCTCTTTACTTTTGCGCCTTCGGGCAACGCGTGGATCGATGCCATGCAGCCCGGTGTGTCGAAGGCCTCGGGCATCGCACAGCTCATGGAGCACTATGGCGTCGAACGCGACGAGGTCATGGCGTTTGGCGACTCGATGAACGACTACGAGATCATTCGCTTTGTCGGTACGGGCTGTGCGATGGGAAACGCGCGCCCCGCGCTCAAGGCGGTGGCCGATCGCGTGGTGGGTTGTAATCGCGACCACGCCGTCCAGCAGGAGCTCCGTCGCGTGCTGGAGAGCCTCTGCTAGACCGGTAGTTGGGGACAGACTTAAGTAAGTGAAACCACTCATTGGGGACAGACTTAAATGAGTGCCACCAGCGACTAGCCATTTAAGAACGTCCCCAATGACTAGGCGAGGGCGGCCATGATGGTGCGGGCGACGCCGTCGTGGTCGTTGTCGTATTCGGTGATGGCGTCGGCCGCCTCGCGGTCCTCGGGTTCGGCGTTGATCATAGCCGTGCCGTGGCCTGCTGCCTGCAGCATGGGAATGTCGTTGATGTTGTCGCCGAACGCCCAGGCGTCGGCGAGACGCTCGCCCAAGTGCTCGCATAGCCACGTGAGGGCCGTTCCCTTGGTGGCGCCCTCGCCCATGACCTCGATATTCATGGCGTACGAACGTGTGACCTCAATGCCTCCGAGCGTGTCGAGCTCCGCCGCGATGGCGTCGCGATCGGCCGGGTCGTGCCAGTACATGGCGATGCGTTCGAGCGTCTCGACCTCGTCGATCTTGCTGTCGATATTCATGTCGATCGGTGTTCGTGTGCGCTTGAGCGAAGCCGCGATGTGGGGGTCGCCGCCGCAGAATTCGTCCAGGCGCGTGTAGAGCGAGCGGGGGAGGAAGCACTGCCCGTCCGCGAAGATATCGAAGGTCACATCGTGGCCGGCGGCAATGCGATGGATGCGGTGGGCAATGCCACGGTCGAGCGGACGGCTCAAGATGCACGTGGCGCGCGAGGCGTCGGTGGGCGTATCCTCGTCGAGCTGCCAGACGCTGGCGCCGTTGGCACAGACCGCGTAGTGCACGGCGGGATGGGCGAGAATGGGCTCAAAGATGCCCGACAGTGGACGTCCCGTGCAGGGAACAAACTCGATGCCACGATGTGCGAGCTCGTCGAGCATCGCCCAGGTGGCATCGCTCATTTGCTTATCGCTCGTCAGCAGCGTCCCATCCATATCGGAAAACACAATCATTTGATGCGGTCCTTTCTACTGGCATAAAAAGCGTGGCCGAGGGCTTGGGTCCCTGGCCACGCTCGAGTTCTATAACGGTCCGCGTCCTAGCGGTCGGCGAGCGGCTTGTACTCCAGCGGCTCGATCACCGGACGATAGGCGGGGCGGATGATACGGTGCGCGCAGAAGAGCTCTTCCATGCGGTGTGCCGACCAGCCGGCCATGCGGGCGACGGCGAATAGCGGCGTAAAGAGCGTTTCGGGCACGCCGAGCATCTTGTAGATAAAGCCTGTGTACAGGTCGATGTTGGCGCAGATGGGCTTGGTCATGCCGTGGTCGCGCATCACCTGCGGTGCCAGGCGCTCGATGCGCTCGATGAGTGCGAACTCTTCGCCCAAGTCCTTCTTGGCTGCCAGTGAGCGCGCGTAACGGCGGCACACCTCGGCACGCGGGTCGCTCAGCGTGTAGACGGCGTGGCCCATACCGTAGATGAGACCCGTGCCGTCGAAGGCCTGCTTGTCGAGAATCTTGCCCAGGTAGGCTGCAACCTCGTCCTCGTCCTCCCAGTTGGAGACATGCGCGCGGATGTCCTCGTGCATAGACACGACCTTGGCATTGGCACCGCCGTGGCGCGGGCCCTTGAGCGAGCCGATAGCCGCGGCGTAAGCGGAATACGGGTCGGTTGCCGAAGAGGACAGCACGCGGCAGGCGAAGGTGGAGTTGTTGCCGCCGCCGTGCTCGGCATGCAGCATGAGCATAACGTCGAGCAGCATCGCCTCATCGCGGGTGAATGCCATGCCGCCGCGCAGGACCTGTAGGATGGTCTCGGCGGTGGAGAGACCGGGCGTGGGGTGCGGCACGTGAACCTCGGAGCCGCGAAGCTTGGCGATCGAGGCCATGTGTGCGAAGGCGGCGATGCGCGGGAGACGTGCGAGCATGGAAATGGCGACGTCGATTTCGTGCTCGGGCGTGATCACGTCTGGTTCGGCATCGAAGGCGTAGAGCAGCAGCACGGCGCGCTGGAGCACGTTCATGATGCTCGACGACACCGTGGTCATAGGGAACTCTTTGACGTACTCGTCGCTCAGATGTCTAAAGGCGCCCAGGCGCTCGCAAAAGCCGTCGAGCTCTTCCTTGTTGGGTAGCGAACCCGTGATAAGCAGATAGGCGACTTCCTCGTAGCCGTAGCGATTCTCGGCCTGGGCATTGTTGACCAGATCCTCGATGCTGTAGCCGCGAAGCGTGAGCTTGCCCTGATCGGGCACGACCTTTCCGTCGACCTTGTTGTAGCCGTGCACATCCGAGATGCGAGTGAGGCCCGCGACCACGCCCGAGCCGTCGGCATTGCGCAGGCCGCGCTTGACATTGTGCTCAACAAACAGGCCCTCGTCATAAGGGTCGGTCGGCAGGCCGTGGTAGAGGTTTTCGCTCTCAGACGAAATCTGGCGGCTTGCTTCGTAATCCAAGACCAGACGGCTCAGGTGGTCGTCGAAGCGGTAGTAGATTTTCTTGGCGTCGTAGGCCATGTGCGCTCCTCTCCGGGCCATGTGGTGACGTTGCGCCTGGGCGCACGTTGGGCCGTCTCCACGCAGCCTGTTCGCTACAGGCGGTACATAAAGTTAAAGACGTCCTCGCGCTGGATGGACACGTTGACGCCCGAAAGCTCGCCGGCCTCGGCCAGGGCCTTCTGCAGCTCGGCAAAGTCGAGCTTGGACTCGGCGGTGTCGGCCAGCATGGTCATGGTGAAGATGTCCTCGATAATGGACTGCGTGATGTCGCGGATGTCGACGTTGGCCTCGCCCAGAACGCGGGTGACGCCGGCGACGATGCCGGGGCGGTTCTTGCCAAGGACGGTGATGACGATACGGGAGGACGAGATCTCGGCCATGGGAAACCCTTTCGCGTGATTGCGGCGCGCGCGGGGCGCTCCGCTACGGTACAGTGTTCATCATTGTACCTGTCTGGCGCAAAAAAGGCGCGCTCGCTGCGGCGTTACATGCCTGCAACATGAGCGTAAGGGGGAAGGCCGCACGGGGAAGAGCCGTCTGGCGCGTGTCCGGCTCGTGTTGGGTTGATTTCCGATCTCAGCCGAACACATTGAGCGGACAGGCCGTTCCCGCAGTCAGCCGAACGCCTCCGACGGCTGATTCCGAACTGGAAGCGGAGGGCATCCCCGCCCTTCGGTAGGGGATACCGCTCCGCGGCGCATGCCGCGGGCGGCGCCCCTATCGGACCACCGTGACCTCAGTTGGGATGGGCCCAGCACTGCCGCGTACTCGGTGAGCTAGAGCCAACTGTTCGTCTTCACGTCGCGTATGGCGATATTTCGGTCGTCCGGCTCGGTGATGCCGTAGCCGAACGCCTGGAGCGTCTCGATGGACTCCTGGATCCTCTGTTGGAACATTGGACCCGGATCGACCCTCGGCCCGAGGTGCCCGCGCCAAAGGCACGGCGTGGCGCGCAGCATGTTATGGATTTTGGAGATGGGCTCGATGTCGGCGTAGACGTTGAGCGTCGCCATGGCGTCCTTGTGGCCGAGGATCGATTGGAGCGCCTTGATATCGCCGCCTTGGCGGATCCACTGCGTTGCGAACGTGTGGCGAAGGCCGTGGAACGTGATCAGCTCATCGTTGGTGCCCATGAGGCCGTTGGTCTCCGAGAACGTCTTGAACGCCCTGCGGATATAGCTTGTCGTCGCGAAGGTCGCGCCCGGCTCCGACAGGATGTAGCAGTCCCCGATCTCGACCGCCCCGGTAAGGCCGCGCAAGCGCAGCTTTCCGCAGTCGATCTCGTGGGTCTCCTTCAGGAAGGGGAGTAGGCCGACCGGGTCGATGGGGATACCCCTGGCGTCATGGGTCTTGGTGTCCTTGATGAACGAACCCATTCCCTTCGCGTACGCCACCGAGTGTCTGATCGAGATCAGGCCCGTCTCGAAATCCACATCGCACCACCGAAGGCCGCAGACCTCGCCGATTCGCATCCCCGTGTGCAGGGCGAGTACGACCGCCCTCTAATCCTCGGCGGACCAATCGAGTCCGAACTCCTTTCGGGCATCCTCTTCGCTCATGACTTCGAGAAGGTCTCCGGGTTGGCAACGAAGGGCGAGGCATAGCTGCTCGAGTGTGTTGAAGCGAATGCCGCGAATATGCCCTTTTTTAATACGGGACAGGTTCACGGGCGTGGTTCCAATCCTTTCGGCAAGTTCGTTCGAGGAAATCTTTCGCTCGGCCATGATCTTGTCGAGGCGAACAATTACGGGCATGGCGTTTCCTTACGCAATCTCGTCGGAGTCGAGGTACAGCTCTCGGGCGTACAAGAAGAGCTGGGAAAGCATGAACAGGACGATGCCGAGAACCAGAGAGGTCCAATCGAATGATGAAGCGATCTCTTGGGCGCCGACGGCCCCCTCGCCGCCAAACATCGAAACGGAGGTTTTGAGTGAGCCGGCGTAGAGGCTGGTGGCAGCTTGAACAACGAAGAGAATGCCGAGCACCTTCAAGCATGTCGCAGACCCTTTCTTGAAGGGGTCTCCGCTCTTGATCGTCCACACGAGAACGGCGCTGAGGATGGTCGTAGCGATACCGATGACGGCAGGGATCAATGTCGAGATCGCAAGGGCTGGATACGCGGGGGAGTCTGCAATTACAGGGTTGTCGAGCACTTCGATTGCTGGCTTTAAGGAGAACGCCACTTGTGCGATGGCGGTGGCGCAAAGGGTCGCAGAGGCTATCGCACATGCGATGCGGAAGGAATGAAGCCGGGGAGTGCGATTGTCGGAACTCATAATAACCTCCGAAGAATTTAAAAAACTCAGGTTACTTTTTAACAGTTTATGTTAAATTGACTTTGCCGGCAAGTAATAAGGGCCGAGCATTTTGTTCGGCCCTTCTGTTCCGACTGGATGAGGTTAAGGTTGGCGATGAATATGCTCAAAATCTCGAAGGCGATCTTTAGGTCGCTTCTCTCCTCCAGGTCGCTCTGTGTTGTCGTTGTTGCGTTGATGGTTCTTTGTGCTCTGCCCGTCTTCAGGAGCGCGGCTGGCATCGACGGACGGGTCGAATACCTCGAGTCGGGAATAACCCGTGTTGAGCAGGAATTGTCAGCATCCTATGCGGATGCGCTTGTGAATGCGGGGGAGGACGGTGTCTGTACCTCTTCATCAAGCATGCCCGCGCTTCTGTACCCTCTTGCCGCGGGACGTCTTATCTTGGCACCGCTCTCTCCCCTACTTCCGTTTCTGCAGATATCGGATGGAGAGTACACCTATTATGACGGATCGAAGGAGTACTTGCTATGGGTCGCAACGGCCGTTGCCGTCTCGTTCCTTGCCGCGCGTCTTAACAAACGTGAAAAGCTCATCATCCAGGCACCGATGGGCGAGCTGGGTAGACTTGTTGCATCGAGCGTATGGGCGAGTGTTTTTGCAATGCTTGCCGTCCTCGCCATCAATCTTCCAGGGATAATCGCCGCGCTTGTGAAGAATGGCCCGGGCTCGCCGTTCTATCCGATAGGCTACATTCAATATGCGACTCCGGTTATCAAACCGGCTTGGCTGGTGTTCGCGCAGACGGCCATCTTGCAATTCTTGGTGGCAGCGTTCATCTCGCTTGTCGTTCACCTTGCCGTGAAGATTGCCAATAACCCTACGCTTGGAATCGTGTTCGTATGTGCCCTGATGGGGGTGACGATGGTTCCCGGGTATTACGGAAGATCCATCGCTTTACGTGAGTTCGCCCTGTTGAATCCCCTTACGTATGCGAACACTGAGTTGACCGTCGGCGCCTATAGCCCGTACCCGACAACGCAGATAGTGAATCTGCCTGGACTTTGCTTCGAGCGTGGCGCGATTGCCCTCGTATGCGCAATCGGGATCGAGGTGCTGGCAATTAGCCTGCTTTGCGTTGCTGGAAAGAGCGGCTGCGCGTGCCCGATATCCCCGATTTGTCTTGAGAGAGGTTCCTTCACTGCATCGAGAACGGCAACTCGTTCGAGCGCTTGTGCCTTCGCCGTTGCATACGTAAGAACGATGGGGAAACTGCTCCTGCGTTCTCCTACCCTCGCCGTATGCGCGATTGCAATGTCGACGACGATGCTGGCCCCGGCTCTGGTCGAGATGTTTCCTGACGCTGATAACGTTTCCGCTGTTCGGTATAGGGATGGAGAGCTCCGTTCAATAGATCGGTATCTAGAGCAGAACGCTGCGAATATGGACGTCGAGGGCAAAGCGGCCCTGGAAGACATGCGGGATGCTCTTTCGGGTTTCGTGTACGCGCCTATGCCTGCGGAGGGGTTTCGAAGCCTTGCGACGTACGAGCGCGCTCGAGGTGAGCTGGGCGCGGCAGATGCGACTCTCCTGCAATCGATCGGAATCGAGCCGGAGACTCCTTCTCGTGCGGAGGCGCGCGCCCTTCTGCTTGAGTCGATCGCGAGCTTGCCGGACCCCAAGGTTTACGAGTTAAGTACGAAGATGCCCCCATTAATCCTCCTTTCGTATCTCCAGGCAGCGCTTCCCTCCTTATTTTTGCTGTTGCCCGTGGTTGTCACATCGCTCGCGTGCACCCACCTGCAGTGTCGTTCCCTTCTGGTTCTCCAGATCCCCGCAACAGCGCATGTGCGTTTTCTGACGGCTGTTGCGCTGGCTCTCCTGCTTGGCTTGGTGCTGCTTTTGGTGTCGATGGTTCCCGCTGTCGTTGTGTCCGTGATTAAGAACGGTGCGGGTGGATCGGAGTATCCCGTCGCTCTCATTCGGGCGGGAGCTTCGACAACGTCCACGGTGGGGGAGGCGGTGTTGTGCAGTATTCCGTTGCTGGTCATGGCATACGGCGTGATTTCCGTCGTCGCTGCGTTGACAGCAGCGATTAGCCGCAACCCCGTTGTCACCGGAATGGTTTGCGCGGTTCTCTTGGTGTTGGGTTCGTTGAGCGCTCATGTTGAAAGCGTGGGCATGGGCGTCGCGCTGCTGGCTCCATTCGCCTCGTTTGATCCCGCTTCCCAGGTGGGGACGATTGGGTTCCTTGGGCGAGGGACGAACGCGATGCCTTTTGGAGAGGTCGTCGGCGCATCGGGCGCTCTGCTGGTGGTCTTGGGCGCCGTATCTCCGTTGATGGTGCGCCTGAGTGTTCCAAAGATCGAAAGGGGATGATCTCGATGATTGACCTTCAAACGCTGACGATCTCTTATGGAAAGAAGGTGCTCGTAGATTCGGTGAACGCTGAGTTTGCCCCGGGTACGGTCTACGGTCTCGTCGCTCCGAACGGGCATGGAAAGACGACGTTGCTGCGTGCGATGGCAGGTTTGCCGGGTCCTCGCGTGGACGGGAGCATCGTTCTGGATGAGGTGCAGGGTACGGGTGCGAGAGAGGTCCGTTCTATGATCTTCTATGCACCTGGTGAGGGGACGCTGCTGTATCCCGGATTGCGTGCGGAAGATCACCTCAAGATGGTTTGCGATATGTGGCCGCATGCTCGCGATATCGAAGAGATAGTGGAACAAACGCAGATAGGCGAGTTCGCGAAGATGAGGATCCGCACTCTGAGCCAGGGCATGAAGCAGCAGCTTACCCTGGCGATTGCGTATGCGACGGGCGCGCGGTACCTTCTATTAGATGAGCCCATGAACGCGCTCGACCCCAGCAGGGTGGACTTGCATTCCGAGATTCTCAGGAAGCTGGCCGATTCTGGTACGTGCATCATCATGTCATCCCACATCTTGGATTCGGTCGATAGGCTGTGCGATGAGATTCTGTTTTTGAAGGATGGGAGGCTCATTAGAAGCATTCCGCAAGATGATGCTGCGCCGAAGTCTCCTGGATCCCATTTCGCAAAGCCTGCCGGACGCGCCGAGGGTGCGCTAAGCACGTATCGGCGACTCTACGAAAAGGGCGGGTAGAAATGCAAGTTAAAAATCTATGTGGTCAATATAATACCGTTGAACCAGCGTATCGATACCGCTCAGCCATTCGCCTCGCCCCCGTCGCACGTATCTTCATCCGGTCTGTTACTTTTAATCTAACGATTCTTTGAGGAACGTAGGTGCTTCCAAATGTACTGTCGACTTCTTCTCAAACTGATCCTAAGAGACAAGGCCGCATGGATCTCTACGCTCGTTCTCGCTGCAGCCTTTTCCGTCCC